>NZ_UCNL01000004.1:0-216898 GCF_900473955.1 Synechococcus sp. GEYO | reverse complement strand
TGGCACCGGCTGACCAGCCGCACGAAAACTTCGTCTTCCCTGAAGAGGTTCTGCCCCGTGGAAACGCCCTTTAATTCCGGTCTTATCGCCACTGGCGGTAAAGACCTCGACTCCACCGGCTATGCCTGGTGGGCTGGCAATGCCCGTCTGATCAACCTTTCAGGCCGTCTGCTCGGTGCCCACGTGGCACACGCAGGTCTGATGGTGTTCTGGGCCGGCGCCATGATGCTGTTCGAGGTGAGTCACTTCACCTTCGACAAGCCCATGTACGAGCAGGGTCTGATCCTGTTCCCCCACGTCGCCACACTCGGTTATGGCGTGGGTCCCGGTGGCGAAGTCACCGATCTCTATCCCTTCTTTGTCGTCGGTGTTCTGCACCTGATCAGTTCCGCTGTGCTTGGTCTCGGCGGTCTGTATCACGCCATTCGCGGACCAGAAATCCTGGAGAACTACTCCACGTTCTTCTCCCAGGATTGGCGCGACAAGAATCAGATGACCAACATCATTGGTTATCACCTGATTCTCTTGGGCGTTGGCTGTTTGCTTCTGGTCTTCAAGGCCATGTTCTTCGGTGGCGTGTATGACACATGGGCACCGGGCGGCGGCGATGTTCGTCTGATCACCAATCCGACTCTCGATCCGGGTGTGGTCTTCGGCTATCTGTTCCGCGCTCCCTTCGGTGGAGAAGGCTGGATCATCGGTGTGAACTCCATGGAGGACATCATCGGTGGCCACATCTGGCTGGGTCTCACGTTGATTTCCGGCGGTATCTGGCATGTCACAACCAAGCCTTTCGGTTGGGTGCGTCGCGCCTTCATCTGGAATGGTGAGGCTTACCTGAGCTACAGCCTTGGTGCTCTGAGCTTCATGAGCTTCATTGCCTCGGCATTCATCTGGTTCAACAACACCGCTTATCCCTCTGAGTTTTACGGCCCAACCAACGCCGAATCTTCACAGGCTCAGAGTTTCACCTTCCTGGTGAGAGACCAGCGTCTCGGCGCCAACATTGGTTCCGCTATGGGCCCAACCGGCCTTGGTAAGTACTTGATGCGTTCACCGACCGGTGAAATCATCTTTGGTGGTGAAACGATGCGTTTTTGGGATTTCCGCGGTCCCTGGCTTGAGCCCCTGCGTGGACCGAATGGCCTGAGTCTCGACAAACTCCAAAACGACATCCAGCCCTGGCAGGTTCGTCGTGCTGCTGAGTACATGACTCACGCCCCCAACGCATCGCTGAATTCCGTTGGCGGCATCATCACCGAGCCCAACTCGGTGAACTTCGTGAACATCCGCCAGTGGTTGGCAGCGACTCAGTTCGTGCTCGCCTTCTTCTTCCTGGTGGGTCACCTCTGGCATGCAGGACGCGCGCGTGCTGCTGCAGCAGGTTTCGAAAAGGGTATCGACCGTTCAGCAGAGCCTTCACTGGCCATGCCAGACCTCGACTGATCATCACGATCAGACCCAATCGAGATCACAAAATTCGATCGTCATCCAGCCCCACTTCACGGTGGGGCTTTTTTTATGGACGACATCAATGATCGATCACAACGCGCGGCTGAGACAGAAAAGCGGAGTCAGAAGTCCAGATCGAGCAACGTATGGCCTTTGGGAGGCTGATGCCGCTCCTGTCCGGCTTTGGGAAGCTGAACCCCCTGGACCGAGCGACTCCATTCATCCATGGATTCCGTGAAATAAGCCTGTTCAGAATGGAGGCTCAATGAATCATTGCCTTGATCGGTGGCACTCATCGACAAAGGCTCCATTGCCGATGCGCTAAGAGAAAGCGTTGCTGAAAACAGAGCTGTGCCGAGTCCAGAGAGGAGAAAACGAAGCATGGCCAAGAGTGCGAAGGGGGCCTGACTTCGCATTAGCTACGGCGAAAGAAAAATGGCAACGTCTCCAATTGCCATGTTTCAAACCTGAGGTAACCAACGCCGCAATAGAGGCAAGCTGAGGCCAATCACATTCGAATAACAGCCATCGAGACGCTCCACAAAGGAGCCTCCAAGGCCCTCCAATGCAAAGCCTCCTGCACAACGAAGCGGTTCGCCACTGGCGACATACGCTTCGATCTCCTGATCGCTGAGATCAGCAAACATCACCCTGGTGGTCACACACGCAATCAGCGGCTCTTGCGATGTCAAACCAAGGCCTGACATCAGGCAGTGGCCAGTGTGCAGATCACCCCAGGCACCACGCATGAGTTGCCAACGTTGCACAGCCTGAGCCGAATCAGCTGGCTTTCCGAACACTTCTCCAGCAAAAACAAACAACGAATCACATCCGAGCACGGCTGTGATGGCATCGTCTTTGAGCTGACTGCGAACGGCCAGCGCCTTGGCCTGAGCCAGACGCCTGACCAATGCGATCGGATCGGGATCCTGAATGGCCTCTTCATCAACACCGCTGATCTCGACACGATGTGGAATGGCCGCCTGCTCGAGAAGACGACGTCTTGCCGGGGATGCTGAAGCCAGCAGCAACATTGGTATCTCAGTTAGCGGCGCTGAGAACGAGAATGGCATCGACAGCACGTCGCGTGTGACTCTTCAGGACCCCAGCGAACTCACACGGCATGCCATGAGGCGAGCACGCCAGGCGGTTTGCTGCCTTCCTTTCCAACGCAGCTTCTACCGCAACGTGGAACAGGCAGCGCTGAGCAGCAAAGAATTGGTGGCAAGACCAGATTGGCCTGCACAGACCAGACGACGATTAAATGCCAGCGAGACGGAGGATCTGCTCATCTGGCTGATTCAACTGGGGGTTCTACGCAGGGAAGTTGACGGCCAGGGTCTTACAGAAAGGGTGCGTCTGACCCCTCTTGGCAGGGAGGTGCTGATCCCCTGGCCTGAAACGATCCCCTCAGCAGGCATTGGAAGCCGTCTGGTGCACTGGTGTCGTCGACACCGCCCCCGCTGGTGAGTGAGCACAGGATGACTAACAAGCCAGCAGAATTCATGCGAAGTCGAGCACAAATCACTGCAATGCCGCAGCTTGCGACTCTCGGCAAAGCGCAGTGAGCAGAACCTCCCGACCCACCCCACTGATGGTGCTCGGCACCAGTAGTGGTGCAGGAAAATCGCTGATGACAGCAGCGCTCTGCAGAGTGCTGAAACGGCGTGGCGAAACACCGCTGCCCTTCAAGGGGCAGAACATGAGTAACAACGCCTGGGTGGATCAGAACGGCGGCGAAATGGCCTACTCCCAGGCACTGCAGGCCTGGGCCGCCGGGCTGGAGCCGGTGCATGCCATGAACCCAGTGCTGATCAAACCGCAGGGCGATTCGACCAGCGAGGTAATTCATCTTGGGAGCTCCGCCGGCACCTGCAGGGCAGAGCATTACTACCGAGACTGGTTCGACTCCGGCTGGGCCGCCATCCGCCAGGGTCTCGAGAATCTGCAGGCCAATCATCAAGGCGGAAGACTTGTGCTTGAAGGAGCTGGCAGCCCGGTCGAGGTCAACCTGCAGACACGCGATCTCACCAACCTGCGTCTTGCCAAGTACCTGCAAGCCAATTGCCTGCTAGTTGCCGATATTGAACGCGGAGGCGTATTCGCCCAGATTGTCGGCACTCTCCAGTTGATGAAACCTGATGAACGGCGACTGATCCGCGGGCTGCTGGTTAATCGGTTCCGAGGCAGACGAGAACTTTTCGATGAAGGTCGACGCTGGCTCGATACCAATACAGGCATTCCGGTTCTTGGAGTGATGCCATGGCTTGACGAGCTCTTTCCGCCTGAAGACTCCCTCGACCTGCTGGAGAGGAGAGGCCGCAAGCGCAGTGCTGAGCTTGAAATTGCCGTGGTAAAACTGCCCTCACTCAGCAACTTTTCTGATCTCGACCCCCTGGAGGCAGAGCCAACCGTTGAGCTGCGCTGGATCGCACCGGGCGAAGCGCTTGGGTCTCCCGATGCCGTCGTGATCCCGGGAAGTAAACAGACCCTTCGCGATCTTGCTTCCCTGCGCAGTAGCGGACTAGACGCTGAACTGATCCGTTTTGCCAACAACGGCGGTGAGCTATTCGGCATCTGTGGCGGCATGCAGTTGCTCGGTGCGGAATTGCACGATCCCGATGGACTGGAGGGCGAAGGGCTACCAGGACAATCCGGCAGCGACGTCGCCGGCCTTGGCCTGCTCCCCCTGCGAACCGTGTTCGGCGGCGACAAGGCACTGCATCAACGCCAAGCTCTTGTGCTTTGGCCTGATCAGCAACCGCAGCTGAAGGTGGAGGGATTCGAACTGCATCGGGGAAGCAGCGAAGCCATCGACGACTGCGACACATTCAGTGCAGAACAAGGCCTGGGCTGGATCCGTGCGACCACCGCAGGAACCTATCTGCATGGAATCTTTGAGAACGGGCCCTGGCGACGACGCTGGCTGAACCGGCTTCGACGCAGACGCGGGCTGGCGGATCTCAGTGAGCAGCAACCGCACCACAGTCGTCAGAGAGACGCGCTGCTCGACCGCTTGGCCGATGCCTTTGAACAACATGTGAATCTGGAACCACTGCTGGACACATCCACGTGACCTCTGGGCACAAAAGGGTGGAAATCATGTGGCCGGACGGTCAGCGCAGCGTCAGCTACAAGGGCGAAGACTGGTTGGCGGCAGCGCGGCAGGCCGGCGTGCATATACCTACTGGCTGCATGGGAGGCAGTTGCGGAGCCTGCGAGATCGATGTTGATGGAACCACCGTGAGGGCCTGCATCAGCAGCGTGCCTGCGTCAGCATCGGGCCAACTCAAGGTGGAGTTGGCCACCGACCCGTACTGGTGATCCATCAGCCACCAACCCCAGCTCGCAGTCTGCTGGTCGGCACTGCACGCGCCCTACTGGCTGGAGCCGCAGGGGGAGGGCTGGCAGCGCTGGTGGTGAGCAGCACGCTCATGCTTCAGACCTGGATCTGGGGTGCAACGGTCGCGCGAGGTTTGCCCAGCGATCGCTCCTTGATGTGGTGCCTGGCCTGGTCGGGAACGATCGGCATCGCTCTCAGCCTTCTGCAACGTCGGCGTTCAGGCAGTGGGCTACCGGAAATGTCGGAGACGCTCGCTGAACTACGGCAACCGGAAGGATTGGACACGCATCACGGCCTCAGGCAAGTGATCGGAGGCATGCTGGCTCTCGCTGGCGGGGGGACTCTTGGCCCGGAGGCGTTGATGACCCGCCTCGTCGCCGTCGCAAGCCACGCCGTCTGGGAAGGCGCGGATCGTGACTTGTTGGCTGCTGCAATGGCGGGATCTCTGGGATTATTCCGCTCACCCCTGGTGGGCGGCGCAGCATTAGCCGGATGTCAATGGCAGCTGATTTGGCGCTGGCTGCCAGGAACCCTTGGAGGATTGACCGGTTTTGTGGCCTTCCATGGCTTAAGCGACCTGGGCGGAGGCATGCGAGGCGTGCCCTATGCCTGGCCCTCTGATCCCTCGCAAGGCATCAGTGCGTTGCTAGCGGCCATGCTCGCTGGCCTGGCGGGTTGGCTCGCCGGACAGGTCATCAAGCGCTGGCGTCATTGGCTCCAACAGTTGCGGCTACTGGAACGCTTCTGGTGGATCCCGATCGGTACAGGTCTTCTGATTGGGCTCTGTCTCTGGGTGTTACCACTGGCTGGCTTCTCCGGGGAGAACCAGTTGAAACCCCTCGTCCTGCAGGAATGGAGGCTGGAGACAAGCGTCTTGGTGCTGTCAGCCCTGGTCAAATTATTGATGGTCGGACTGTGTCTGGAGACCGGATGGAGAGGCGGCCAGTTTTTTCCAGTGATCCTCGCGAGCAGCGCACTGGGGATGGGACTGCACGAATGGATTCCCTGGATTGGCAGCATCGACACCTGGAGTGGGGGTGTTGTCGGGGGGTGCCTTGCGGTGCTGCTCAACTCGCCGCTACTCGGACTGGCGCTCGGCCTCACGCTGTTGCAGAGCCATGGAGCCGGAGCGCTGGTGATCGGCCTACTGGTGGGTCTGATCCTGCAGCGGAGGCACTAAGTGGGAATCCTGGCCGGATTGGTTGCAGCACTGGCATGGACCCTGGCGAGCAGTCTGTGGCGAGGTCTCTCCACCTCTCTCAGCGCGGTTCAACTCAATGGGCTGAAGAATCTGATCGCCTGCGCAGCATTGCTGCCGGTGCTGGTCACACTCCCCTGGAACGGAGAAGGGAAGAGCCTGATACTGCTGCTGATCAGTGGTGGACTGGGAATTTCACTGGGAGACAGCTTTTATCTCGCCTCACTGAGACGTCTCGGCACACGCAGAACACTCACCCTGGAGTCGCTCGCACCCGTCGCAGCCGCTGCTGGAGGCTGGTTTGCCATGGGAGAGCAGCTCTCTGTTCAGGGCTGGGCTGGTGCACTGCTGGTCACGATTTCCGTGGTGTTAGTTGCCGTGCAACAACCTCCTGACGCCACACGACTGCTCGACCGAAGCCGCCATGTGCAGGCGCAGGGCTTAGTGCTGGGCTTGATGGCTGTGGTCTGCGGTGTGGCAGGCGCCGCCGTCTCGCGCACTGTTCTGGTCAACAGTGAGCTAACACCTCTGCAAAGTGCTGCCTGCCGTCTGCTGGGTGGCCTGCTGCTGTTGCTTCCCTGGCTGCGCTTGGCAGCCAGATTTCCGCAACCACGCCCGCGCAGTATGCGTTGGCCGCGGGTGCTGGCCGCAACAGTGCTGGGAACCGTTCTGGGGATCCTGCTGCAACAGGTTGTGCTGCAGAGGTTGCCTCTGGGCATCGGCATCACAGTGCTGAGCACGGCACCGGTGATGGCCCTACTGGTAGCCCGTGCCGAAGGGGATCAGCTGAAACCGTCCGTGCTGTTGGCCTCAACACTGGCCGTCACAGGCGTTGGTCTGGCAGTGCTGAGTTGAGCTGGGAAGCGCTCAGCTGAACCAGCTCATTGACTAGCGTCGCTGCGATGCAACTGACCGGAGATGACAGACACAGCCACCTATCTCGGAGCCAATGGCTGGCTGCTGACCATGGCTGGACTGAGGGTGCTGCTGGACCCATGGCTCAGTGGTCCACTGGTGTTTCCACCAGGTCCCTGGTTGCTGAAAGGTGAGATGCCAGAACTGATGCCCATTCCGGATCAGCTTGATTTACTTCTGCTCACGCAGGGGCTTCCAGATCATGCCCATCCAGAAACGCTCCAGGCCCTGTCAAAACAGATCCCCGTGGTGGCATCGGCAACCGCCGCGCGTGTGGTGCAGCGTCTGGGATTTGAGACCATCACCGAGCTTCGACCCGGCGACGCCACCACGATCGCTGGACTGAAAATCCAGGCCACTGCAGGGGCAGCAGTCCCGGCAGTCGAGAACGGCTACCTGCTCGACTGGCACGAGGGTTCCCTCTATCTCGAACCGCATGGTGTCTTGGATCCTGCGATCGATCAGCGCAGCGTTGACACCCTGATCACTCCGGTGGTGGATCTTGGCTTGCCGATGCTGGGAGCATTCATTACAGGCGCTCGCGTGATGCCGGATCTGATCAGCCGATTCCAGCCCAAGACCGTGCTGGCGAGCACCACCGGCGGCGATGTGAAATTCAGCGGGATGATCAGCAACCTGCTGAACGCCGCTGACGCCTCGACAGATTGCGGCGATCTTCCCGAAGACTGCACGCTGATCACACCCACGGTGGGGCGAGAGATCCCATTGCCCTCGGGGTCGCGCTAGAGAAAGAGCAACGGGGCCCATGGCATGGCGTTGGATCAGCTGCTGACGCAACTGGAGATCAATACGCACGGACCGGGTTTCACCCCCCTGAACCAACAACTGAATCAGTGCGTGCACCAAGTCGGACTGATCACCGGGGTGATGCATCTCACCTGCCTACATACCAGCTGCAGCCTGACCATCAATGAGAATGCCGATCCACGAGTCCTCAAAGACCTGGCGGCCTGGATGAATGCCATGGTGCCTCAGGACGGAGCTGGACCTAGCGGACCAGATGGCAGACGTCGCCGTTACCTGCACGACGACGAAGGTGATGACGACATGCCAGCCCATATCCGCACAGCCCTCACCACCCAGACCATGAGCTTGAGTGTTGACAACGGCCGATTGCTCCTGGGCACCTGGCAGGCGGTCTATCTCTGGGAGCATCGCTCATCCCCGCATCACCGACGACTCGCCTGTCATCTGATCGGACACATGGCAGACCCAGCCAGTGATCGCGATCAGCTCTCGGCATCAGCCAGAAACACCACGGCGAGCCTGCTGGCTCGCCGCAACGGCCAACGACTGAATGATGTCGTTCAAGCGCGCCATGTCCCGGGGGCATGGGCTGAAGACGGTGGGATTGAAACCGACGTTGATTTGCTGATTGATCGGTTGCATGAGATCTCCGATCAACAGCAATGAGACCGCCGCAATGATCGCGACACGATGAACACGCAGCCCAGCGCCAAGAGCACCAGCCGTGTGCTCTTGGCAGGCCTAATCGGCAACGTCATGGAGTGGTACGACTTCGCCCTCTACGGCTACTTCGCGACCACCATCGGCAGGGAATTCTTCCCCTCCAGTGACCCAGCCTCCTCACTGATCGGTGCCTTCGGAGCCTTTGCTGCCGGATTTCTAGTGCGACCCCTCGGGGGGATGGTGTTCGGTCGAATTGGTGATCTTGCCGGGCGACAACGAGCTCTGCAACTGTCCGTGATGGTGATGGCCGTTCCCACGGTCCTGCTTGGCTTACTCCCGACGCATGAACAGATCGGCATCGCCGCTCCGATTGCAGTTGTCCTGCTTCGCATTGTTCAAGGCTTGTCAGTGGGGGGCGAATACACCAGCTCAGTAATTTTTCTGAGCGAAAACGCCCCGGAACGCCAGCGTGGTTTCTACGCGATCTGGGGGCTCTGGGGATCCGTGCTGGGCATGTTGATCGGCTCTGGCTTTGGTGATCTGCTGGCCCACACGCTTCACCCAGATCAACTGGGGAGCTGGGGATGGCGATTGCCATTTCTGCTGGGAGCACTGGTGGCGGCCAGCGGCGTTGTGATCCGCAGAGGCATTGGTGCCGAAATCATCGAACCGCAAGCGAAGTCGCCGATTCGAGAAACCTTTGGCCGCTATCGCCTGCAGGTCCTGCGTGTCATGGCGCTGAACATCGCGAGCAGCGTCGGGTATTACGCCGTGTTTGTCTACGCGGTGAGCTACATGGAAGACGTCGATCACCTCAGCACGGCTACATCCCTGAGCCTGAACACCGGCGTCCTGGCTGTACTGCTGATGCTGTACCCGATTTCAGCGTGGCTCTCCGACCGTATCGGTCGCAAACCGATGTTGATCAGCGGATCATCACTACTCTGCTTCGGTGCATTGCCGTTGTTCAACCTGATGCACAGCGGCGACCCTCAGCAAGTGATTTGGGGAGAACTGGGTCTCACCTTGGGTGTAGCTCTACTTGCAGGTGGAAAGAACCCCGCAAACGTGGAGCTGATGCCTGCCGCGGTTCGTTGCACCGGCCTAGCCGTGGCATTCAACATTGCAGAAGGTTATTTCGGCGGAACAACTCCCTTGATTGCAACCTGGTTAATTACACAGACCGGTAACCCAGTGTTGCCAGGGGCATGGGTCGCCATGAGCGGACTGTGCACCCTGATCACGGCATGCGCCTTCACGCGCGAAACAGCATTTCGTCGTCTGTCGACTGAGACAGCCTGAAAACAGCTTGCTACAAGAAGGCAGAAGCCAATCTGCCGCCATGAATCCAGAAGGGGAAATCTGGCCTTCCGTGGTGGGTGCTGGCTGATGTGTCTTCTTGCAGCGCTAGGACTGATCACACCCCGCCTCATTTTGGTTCTGTTGTGGATGTTCAGTCCTGATGTTCTTCTTGGTCCCTTCACAGCCCTGGCAATCCCCAATCCGATCCTTCCGGTTTTGGGTCTTGTGTTGTTGCCAACCACGACACTTGGCGTGTGCTGGGCAACGATGTCGTTTGGAGGAGTGCAATCGTTCAGTGGACTGCTGATTGTTGTGATCGGCCTATTGATTGATGCAGGCCTAATTGGCAACGGCAGAGGTATGGCCAGACGTTGAGGATCAGCTGTCCTGCTCGTCATCCATCGAGCGACGCACGAAATATTGGGTCAGCAGGAGAAGCGCTAAGAAACCACCGGTCACAAGCAGAAGCAGCACACCAAAAGATCAGGAACGTTGCTGCAGAAGCCTATTGAGGCGCCCACGCATCCGATTGACCTGTGAACGTTCCTTCTCGGATCGGTCAACCTGGCGAAATGACACCACAAACACGGTTGCCGTGGAAGCGACTCCAAGCGCGAACAAGCTCAACGACAGGCAATCCAACGTTTCCATGAGACGACAATGGACTCCTCAAACAAGATTAAATGAGACCAACACTGCATGCCTGCCTCCAATCCAAACCGGGTTCAACAGAATGATTGGAGTTGGCTCAGACCATGACCTTTGATCGCTCCCTCAAAGGTCAGACCTTGAATCTGAAAGCAGCGAGCGATGCCAGAGTCGCGGAGAGAGTGGCACAACATCTTCAAAGGCGGATCAAAGAAGATGACTGGCGTCCCTACAAATCCAAAGAGGAAGCACTGCGTGCCTGGAGTCGGCTGGGCGGGATACGCCTGCAAGTCATGCAGGCACTAGGCCTGCTGAACGATGCAAATGCTGGATCAACGGGTGAGCGCTGACGAACAAGACGTGACAACAGCACCCAAGTGATGCCATGACAAGGACAGCTGCCGCTGCAGGGCTTGAACTCAACACAGGTGCTGATCCAACAACCTAAGGAAGACACCCTGATCGATGCCCTAAGAGGCTGCAGGAACGTGTCTGAGCTCAGAGCACTAGAGCAACGACTGGCTAACACGGACTCGATACCACTCTTCGACTGGATCTGCGATCTGCTCGTGCAGCGGCGGATTTCCAGGGGGTTGGCGGCGAGGCTGTTAGGTCAGCTGCACAACAAGTGATTGCGGCCAGAAGGGTGGCCAGCAACACGACAACGCACAAAACAGGCTGAAATCCTGAGACATGCGCCCACTTCCATGCGCATCACGCACATGTGCTATTTGCAGCACCGAAAGACGGACGTCGTTGCAAAAATAGATGAAGTTACGTAAATAACATGGCAGATCAGCAAGTTGAAGCCAAAACCGCAATGGAAGAAACCTTTGGGATGCAAACCTGGGTCGACGGCGAAACCTGGAATGGTCGGCTGGCGATGATCGGCTTTGTCGTCGCAATCGCGATCGAAGTAGCAGCAGGACAGTCTCTACTCCCGAAAATCTGGTGAAGGTCAACAAGGACAGGCCTTCATGGCTTGTCCGCTAAAACAAAATGTGAGTAGATGAGCTTTGCACAAGCGAATGCTCGAGTTGCCTACTCGCATCCCCCACGTGGGTCATGACTGACATCAACAACAATTTTGTTCAACCAAAACAACAACAGTTCAAACGACACAGTCCGGCAGGAAGATAGAATCATGAAAAGGCCACAACAATGGAAAGCGATTTAAGCAAACATCTAGCAAAAATACTTCATTCCTCTCAAGAGTACTCCAGCGAAGAATGCAATGGTGGAGCCGTGATCGAGCTTCTCTTTGATTTGCAAATTATGAATATCGAATCGCTTGAGGACTTCAAAAAAAGGCAGTCAGAAGATGCTGTCAAAGACTTGATCCAGGAATATCTCGACAGATAGACCTAAAGCCAACGATCAACAAGCTGACAACACCAAAAAACACCCTCATCTCGCGAACGATTTGCGGGCAGAGCGAAAGCGTCAGAATGGATAGCGGCAACAAGCGTCAAAGCTCTGAAAGCATCAACACAGATGAGTCAATACCCCACGGAATGGCATCTCGATGAAGCCGCTCTCGACTGGCTAGATCGGCTTCTCGACCAAAAATACCGCGATGGTTTGAGCAGCACTGATCTCTCCGCACATGCACGTGCAAGAGAAATGGTTGATTTATGGCGTGCACAAATGGGATCAAGACGCCACCAAGTCGATCCTTAATCGATTGACCTTGATCACAAGCTCTAGCGATACAACTCTGAGGCCATAAAACATAAATAGCTAAGTCAAAAATATTGAATTAATTCCTAAACAGCGAAAACCAGCTCGAAAGATTGTCTTTGCGAAATTCAACGAGGCCACAGCATGATGACCAGAACTCCTAGAAAAACAATAACCGCTCCAATCAAATCACCAAAGTCAAGGACTTCATTTGTCACTGGCCACGAAGACCTCTAAGCTCTCTAAAACTAATCAGCTCCAAAGAGTCAGCACCAAACAGCACACTCCATAAAATCTTTGAAAGCCAATCCCAACAGTCTACTTTGATCAATCAGGGCGCTCCTTAAACGCCAATAAAGACAGATGCAACAGACCATTATTGAAGCACTTAATACGTCACCAATATCAATGTATTTGAGGCATAACAGCAACAATCAATTCGAAAATTATCCAGCAAGATAGATCCAATAATTCTACATATTACATGAAACGTGATGAAATAAGCAATCCAATCGCCCTCCAGCAATTGACCCTCAATGCATTGGTCACTTGCCCACAGGCTGACCCTGATCCAACAGGTCATCGGCAGCCAGATTCCCACCACCAGTCCACATGTTGACCTCTGGACCACCGCTCCATGCGGATGAGCTTGGACTGGAGTCCTCAACCAAGATTCCGTTTTGAATGTCTTGGCTGAATTCAGAGGGAGTGACAGGCCCATCGACAGCAACCATCAAAAGGGCAATCAACAGGAGGGCTTCCATCTCTGATTTGGCGTACCACCCTTCATAGCTCGAGCCGCGGCGGATTCGATCGATCAACCATGCGCGCAAGTCAGGATCGACTTTGACGACACTTGAGCCCAAACGTGCTGAGTTGATGACATTCAACGACAGCTGATAAGCAAACAAAGTCAGACTCCTGTTCATGTTGAACCGCTGTCCAAGCCCGTTTGATGCATTTGACAAGCCTGGGGGAGAAGCTTGGCTTGTGAATGGCGACCAACAACTGGTTGTGCAATTCAAGCCCGATTCATTAACAAACCATGGGCAGTGGATAGAGTTGAGAACATACATTTGGGTTCGCCCACATCCGCCGGTTCCTCAGTCCAGACGGAAGCTCACCAACCAAAACGCCAGTGATACCTGGAAGCACATGGTCAAAGTTGGATGGCGTCGATGTGCCCCGCCAGTGCGCTGACGGACTCATCAGAATGCAACTGCTGACACCCTCCTGGATTGGCAACAACTCCAAAAGCAGCTCGATCGCCCAATTCTTCAAACCCACGCAGGCTGAACAATCAAAGAAGAACGTTGACGCTCAAGTGCGGGTGAGCATCCGAATCACACCAAAAACAAACAAAACCAAAACTATCGAAGCAAGAAAGGACTTACCGCGATTTGCAATACCAGCTTGAATCATTTGAATCATGTGTTCCTTATCACTTAAGCCAACCCATATAAATATCAGCAAACTTTTCATGGATACGCTACACATTCGAGCGGCTCTTTGCGAATAAAAGATACGCAGACTGTTGTTATTGCGATGAACAAGTAGCGCCTGAACCTCCATTAAGCGGAAATGATTCAGAGGGCAGGCAAGCATGCGCGTCTTGATGCATTGCTGAAACAAAGGCTCTCTGAGACCCATGCGGCTCTAGACCCGCCAACACGTCTCCATCGCTCCACACAAACGAAACTGATTCTCATCAGCAGATTTGCACTCCTGACTGTGATTCTCAAGTGCATATTTACAACTACTGAATGTGATTCTCAAAAGCATATTTTGATCCTTTAATGTTCGGTTTTTACCCTTATCTTTCGCTCTTTTGTGATGTAGAACTGATTCATCCCTCCAAGAGGTTCGACATGACAAATTCAGCTACCGCTCAAGCCACCATCACCGTTCCCGTCGGTCCTGCAGGCCGGGCCATGGCCGAGCCCATGTCCTCCGAGATGCTCGATCTCATGCAGGCTCACCTCAACCTGGAGCGTCAGTCCGCTGCTGCCTATTTCGCTGCTGCCATCTGGTTTGCTGAACGCGAGCTGGTCGGCTTTGCCGAGCATCTCCGCGATGAGGCCAAACAGGAAGAGCAACATGCTGCCAAGTTCGCCGATTACCTGATCTCCAGAGGTCAACGGCCTGTTCTCGACACCGTTGAACCGCCTCGTCAGCAATGGCCTGATGTCGAGCAGGTGATCGCCAATGTCTTCCGCATGGAAGCTGATGTCACCGCTTCCGTTCTGCAGCTCTACGGCACCGCTGAGCAGGATCTCGACCGCCGCACCTCGGTGTTCCTTGATCCCATCGTTGATGATCAGCGCCTTTCTGAGCACGAAGCCGCTTATCTGCTGGGTCGCGTCAAGTTCGCCGCAGGCAACCCTGCTGCCGTGATGATCATCGACGCCGAGCTCAGAGAAGGTGACGCCAAGCCCGCCAAGCTCGAAGCCTGATCCAACTCACAACAACCCAAAGCCCCGCTCAACGCGGGGCTTTGCTGTGCGCTGGCCAGGGTCGGGCAACTTTGCGACGAAGATGCGCAACGTCGCGCATGGTCCGCTGCTACATCAATGGGCGCCCTAGGCTTCATCATCTTCTCGTCTGCGACAGCACAACTCTCAAGACAAAGTCTTGACCTTATTCTGATACTAGGCATTGCAGCCGTAGCTGTTCAGTTTGTTCTTGCATCAATCCAATATTCAATGTCCTCAAAGAAAGCATCTCTATTGATTTCTGATTAAAACCCTGAAAACTATTGCCAACTATCGTTGGGTAGCAGAAGTTGATTTCAAGGATCTTCTGGGTTTGACTGAGCAATGGATCAAACGCGATGCTAAAAAACTCTGGTTTCTGCTACCAGGGAGTGTTTTTGCGTTCAACTCGTGCAGAACTATCTGATTATCTGGAACTTCCCAACAGTTGCAGGCTCATGGGAGGCTTGCCCCTCGTTTGCTGAGTACATCAATGCTGGAGGTCCAGGCGACAAATTTGAAGGTTTTGAACTGAGGTATCGCGTGTGTGATCCCATCGCTGGCAGAGGAATGGCCATTGCGGTGGCGAGTGACATCAGCAAAGTCTGGGCCCATCTGGCGCCTTGGATCAAAGGCTTCGGGATCAAATTTGAGGTCACACCAGTTGTCTCCGACTCAGAGTTTGCGGCAATGTGGCCAGGATTCCAAGCATCTGCGAACGCTGAATAAGCGAAGGGTGTGATCAAGAGGCTATGCAGAGTTTCTACCTATTGAAAGTTCTGCTAGTTGCGTTTCAAAGGGGTCGGGTCAACTTCTATCGATGCCTCTGATGAGTCAACCACAAGAACCAACCTGTCCGATGCCTCAGCCTCAGCCCGTCTGCCCGATGAAAAGCAGAAGTTCACGGGAGTAATCCTTACCAAAAGAGGGGTTAAGGCCGGAGAAATCCGGCCTTTTTGATTGTGGACATTCAGGCACCCTTGAAAAAGCTTCATCGGTGACGGATTCATTGTGAATCAACTGACATTGTCACCAAGTTCAGGCAAAGCTCCATGAAACCATTTGTCTTGCTTGCATTCCTCTTCGTTGCATTTTATTTGTCGACAAAAGATTATTAATGAAGTCGCAATATCGCCAAGATCGAATTTTTTACAGCCATGCCCAGGCTAGCCAGCATGGAGTTTGCCAATAGGTGAGGCTTTGCCTTGACGACGTCTTTTTCAAATTCGAATAGTACGCATATTGATCAAACGATGAGTCTGCATGATTGGTTAGCCAAGACCGATTTCTCTCCAGATAGTGGTCACTGAAGACCGCGTCTCATGCATCAATAGATCCTTGGCAAGAATCGTGAGTGCCATTCCCATCAGGGCAAGACCAGTTCCACTATCTTTGTCTGCAGCATTCGATACGATCCTGGACAACTCTAGATGTTTTTGCCAGGAGAGATGCATTGAAATCAGTGGGGATAACCCTTTTTAAGTGATTCAGCAGATCGGATGGCAGTCATTAGCTGATTCAGGCAACGCTTTGTAATCAACACAATGTATTCACTCGAGCATCAATCCCTCGAAATGGTTGCAATGACTACGTTTGAGATTTGCTGTTCAGAAACATCTGGGGTAACTTCTGCATGCCAAGCCAAAAGCTCTTATGGAACCAATTGCTTTGACTCTGGGCCAAAAGTTTGAAATCGAAAAATTCTCCAGAGAGATCGACAACTCAAAAGATGTACAGCAGCTTCGTTCGATTGCCAAAGATCTTTTGATGGCTTGGCAGCAACAGCAAGCAGCAAGTGCATGGGCAATTCGGCAATCACAGGGGCTTTAGTAGCGCCAATGAGAGGCAGTCCTCAAAGAAGGCTGCCTTTGCAAGTTGACTTGCCACGAAAATCTTGAACGGAAGCCGAAAAAGCGCTGAAGACGGTCTAATTCATCCATCAGCCCTTGCCTTGAGATCTGTCATGGATTGCATAGCACTTCAGCATCAGCGTTAGAACAGCGGGCAGAAGCATGATCAATTGATCTCTTCAACCGAGTTGGCGTCGTACCAGGCCAGTGATAGCAAGGAGAGTGTTCTCAAAGAATGTGGAGAAGCATCCAGTTGGCAGCCACAGAGTGTCCATCTTTTGCTGGCCTCTCGCACAGAGTTTGAACTCACTTGATGGAACTTGGATCGATGATCCCAACAAGAAGCTGTGAATTTCACCTATTTGCTTCGTTGGCAGCAAAGATGAATCATCTGCCGACGATTCGTGTATACCATCGAGCGATTGAACGACACATCTTCTGAGAGGGAAGTTTGGGTCCCAGAAATTCAATACAAAACAGAGTTCAAAGCTTTTGTCAGCGCCCGCACAAAGTGCATGGCCACAGGCAAAACATATCGAGTATTCAATACACAGTCAAAAGATGTTCAATGCGTCATCACTTTACGCGACTGCAGGAAAATGTTTAATCTTTAAAGAGGCGACGCATCAACCCCTAAAAAGTAGGTCAATCCTCGATGATCTGAACATTGTCACAACAGATAATCCCAACCCTCATACTTGCAACCTCGAAGTCGAAAAGCCGACGGCTCGGATATCGACAGTTGCTAGAACGAAGGATGTATTCCCGCACTTCATGGAAAAGTCAGAGAAAAGCGCACTGATCAAAATCGCGTTGTTGGCTTTTGGTTGGCCTCTTGCTCTCAATCATTTCTATGAGGGAAACCCTGGGTTGGGCTTGACAGCCCTCTTGGGAACCTGGATTGCCTGGGGCACGATTTTCGGCATCGTCGTCTGGATCTTTCCCTACTTCAATGCTCTTTTCAAAGCCTTGCGAGAGTTTGAAGGCAACCCTCAGCAACATGAGGGAAGGCCATCCTTAGATCCAAAACGCCAATGATCTTGTCCGCCTGACTCATTGAACTTGAGAAAATGTTCTGAAATCGAAGTGCAGCGATCGAGCAATCAGGTCCAGCGCAGAGGAGCACATGGCAGCCAAGATGTTCCAAGATGCAAGATTGACGATCAACAGCTGATCAACCGCCGAGTTGAGCTCACCCGAGGCCTTCCTCGCACACGGATCAAACCGGATGAGCGCCAGACTCCACTGATGCCGAATCGCTACCGCGCCACTCATGAATCCCCACCGAAGCCCGGAGGGGAAGGCTGGCTGGTGAATGGTGATGCGCAGCTGCTGGTGAGGTTCAGCAATGACAACCCGACTGCTCATGGCCAGTGGGTCATCTTGAGCACGTATCGCTGGGTGAGGCCGAATCCTCCGGTTCCGCAGAGCCAGAGGCGCATGCTCCGGCACAACGCCGTGGAGGCCTGGAAAAACATGCAAATGGTGGGTTGGCGCAGGTGCCACCCACCGGTGCGTTGACTGGCTTTACCCAGAGTGATGGCCAGAATTGGCTCAACCGATGCATTCCCGTGGCCCGGACTGAACGTCACCCAGACGACATCACCCATCAGCTCTTACGAGCCATTGGCCTGCTGCTGATGCTGAGTGTGGCCGGTGTGTTGGCACTGGTGGTGGTCAAACCAGCTTCCTACTGGGAAGGAGTGGCCGGAGGTGCGGAGCGAGCCCCCATGCCTTGTGTGAAAGACACCTCGATGGAGATATGAACCTCCAGCACTTGCCTGGATGTCCAGAGCTCGACGATGTCTCTGATCAACAGTGGATCAGATCGATGAAACACCTCATCGCTAAACACTGTATAAAATGACACGTGGATAACTGGTGTCGCTGGAGGAGGGCTTATGGCCGCCGATCCGAAGGAGGAGCTGACCGAAGGCCTGAAGCATTGCCTGTGGTTTAGAGGTCCGGTCCTAATGGATCACCTCATGACCCTGCGGCATGACGTGAATCAACTCAATGCACCAACCAGACCAGCCACGAACAGAGTCGACGTCGAAGACTCATCCAATCCTTAAGACTGAGGCCAGAGCACGAGAGAGGGAACCATGGAATGGACCGAGGAATTCATCACTCATGCACAGCATGAGCTGACCGCAATGGTGAACGACTGGAAATACGACTACGGGGCCGATGACAGAGCCTTTGTCGCGATGCTGCTATGGATGGTTCTCAAACTGAATCCAGAAGCTGACATTGATCCTGAGTGTTTCTGAGATCATCAAGCTGCGGGGATCCACGATTGCATTGCCAAACGGCCATTGCGCTGCCCAACAGCAATGGAACTGACAACATGGCCATGACACGAGACAAGAACAACTCAAACTCACGACGTTTTGAACAGAACAACATCCAGGGTTTCAATACAGCGACTGAGCCTTTGCTTGGGATCGGCCGCTTTGCTGATCACAACAGTGCAGAGCGCGCGGAGCGATGCCATGAACTATCAATGCTTCGACAAGGAGACTCGTCGCCCTGTCGCGGCGAGTTTGATCGACCTCAGTACATCTGAGGTGAGTTGTGAACTCATCACCCCGACAGAACCCAGGAGCACTTCGCCCGGTCAGGGCATCAGCAGTGGGCCAAGCCCATACGCCGAAACGTCTACCGATCCAGACGTCGTGAATCGATATATTCGCAACGATCCATTTGCCGCACGACGAGCAATCAACCTTGCAAGAGGTGCTGCGACCAGAAGAAATGGCGGCCTAAGAATTTATCGCTCTGGGATCTGCATGTATGAAAGTGCATCGAATAATCCCTGCCTGGCTCACGCTGGGCCTGAAGGATTTGAATTCAAGATTCCTGGCGGCGCTCCTGGTTGGGAACAGTCCTCTGGTTCTCCTGCCGTGATGACAAGAATTCTTGTGGCCGCAGACGGACGGTCAGTCCTGCAGATTGACCAGACGCTTTTGAGCGAGCCTGCAACATTCGACTGAACATCGACCGCGCACAGAAGCTCAGAGACCGGGACTTTGTCTTAGCCGAGCAGCGAAGCTCAAACTCACTCAGTCGTCATACAGCCTGCTCCTTCCCCTGAGCGATTCGCAATCACTGGGAGGTAATTGATTCGCTGCAAAAGCTTCTTCCACCACCTCAATGCGCTTTGCCCTGGTTGTGGCGCCACGACGATTGAGAAGCTTGTACACGGCCGGACTAATCAGTCGCTCTTGCAAGAGTCGTTCATTCGTCTGAGCAAACGTATGAAGCACTGGCAGTGATAAGACGGCTAGGAAGCAGCAGAGTAAAAAAGATGGGGACGAGTCATTACTACAAGCTAGAGCTCTTGATGACAACAGGTGACAACGCCATACACCATCGACTGAATCACTGAGCGATATGACAACTCCAAGTCAAAACAATTGTGATGTCTTAAGCGAGGAGTTCTTCTACTTCGGCCTAAATTTTACAATCGCTCATCGGGTAAGCGACACAAAGAAGACTGAAGCCCTCCTCCATCTGCTCGTCATCGAGAAAGCTCTGATCACTTTGATCGAGAGTGCCCTCTGCAACCTTGCCTGCACAGGTTGAACATGCGCCTGCCTTACAGGAGTAAGGAAGATCAACGCCTGCCTCCTCTGCAGCATCGAGGATGCATTGATCGTCATCACAGGCGAAGGCATGCTCACCTAGCTCCGTGATCAACGTGACGGTGAATGTAGCTATTTGATACTGATGGGCTGCTTGAAGCATCTGCAAACTCGAGCCATCCATCAACAAAAATCTAGATTTATTTTGGGATCAAATACACCAATGATGACATTGTCCAACCAGCAAACGACACTTACCGCTTGCATCAATCATTGGCTTTAGTATCAACTGAGACTAAAATCTCACTCGATAAGGTACGGGAAAATACAAAACGTGCTCGCTTTTTAAATTGAATTAAGTGTGTCTTTACCACGGTTTCGTCCCATTTATTTTTCAAGAAGAAGAAGCACGCCTTTTCATGACAAGACAATCAGCAGCCAGTCTTCGCAAGTTAAATAGCCACCTTGTGCATCTTGCTCAAGAAGTTGAGGCGAAAGTCAACAGTTCTCGCAAAGAGCGTGAGCTCGATCTGATCCTTGATCGACAGAATCAACACGTGCACACGCTTGAACCCTCATAGGCGTTTGTAGCAGAAAGCACGAAGGTGCCGCCTCAAGCTGTTGCCATATGGCATTGACGATCCAGCTATTGCGCTTGGTCTGCCGACCAATCTGATCGCTACTGGTGTCATGAGCCCCAGCACTCATTGATATGCCGGTCATTACGACCTGAAAATGTCACAGAGACGTCGACCGGTTACCAAGCATTGGGTTGAGTGAGACACCCAATGGATCAAGCTGAAATCAACAACTGGAAAGCCATCGCTAAGAAGATGGAAACGAATGGAGACACCAGCAGCTGGTTTTACCTGCGTGCCCGAGCCATTGCTGATGGCAAGCCAGATCCGATGCCCAACGTCTCAGAGTTAATGCCTGATTCCATTTGAACCCAACAATGACCATTCAATCGAACTGCTGCCGCTCAGCGGACAGCTGGCTCGGGAAGTGCAGATCGACGCGGAACTCTTCCGGCTTCCTGTCCTGATTCTGAAAAGTCTGATGAGATCAACAAAACCCTTGACGACAAGGCGGATCAACCTTGATCTCAAGAGAAGGAACCCACAGCCTGCGGCAACGTTCAGTTCTTAGCTTTCAGCTGGGCTGTAAAGCTTGGAACTGATCGACATCAGTATCAGAAAAACAACGCTGATCGGCAGAACGACAAGGCTTTCGTTGATCATGAACCGTAATTAGCAAATGACTCTGACAGATCTTTCATAAGAACTACTCACCTTGAGATAGACAGTCACGATATGAGCACCAATCTCATTGATGGAACCGCGCGTTTCCCCCAACAAACCACTCAATCGTGGAACACTTGAGTGGCACCTAGACGAGTGGCTTTGAATTCGATAGGAATCCAGGTCCTTACAAACACCGATATCAGCGATGAACCTGGTCGCGGTGGACTGCACTCTGAGAAGACAGTCGCATTGCAAAAATGAAAACCCAAGTAATCACTTCCGCAAGTCAATCAATTTAATCTTGATACTGGGATCATACTAATTACCCTCCTATACCTTGATGTGAGCACTTGAGCATGGAATAACATTCCATAGGTCATCATTGAGCAGAACCATTTGACCCTTGAGCTCTCTGTACTCGCCAAAAGACAACAATTAACTTAAGGGCTAAAATCAATCCTGAAACGAGCTTGGACACTCTTGTAAATAAATATTGAGCCAGAGGACAGAGCTTATTGACGTAGCTAAGCGTGAAATGGTTGTCGCAACCTGACTTCATGAACCAACACTCGCCTTCAGTCAAGCAAGTTTTTTGCACTGTTCTATCTCTAGCGCCTGTAACTCTTTTAGGCAGCGCTTCTATTGTAATGGGTACCGCAAGTTCTTCACTTGCCGATTCTCAAGGGCTAAACACATCAACCTATGAGAACTTGAATTATGCCAACCCTACAAAATGGGAAAGGCCCAGTTCTGCTGACACAGCAGGCGCTAATTCACAAAACCTCAATACAACAACCTACGAAAACTTAAACTATGCCAATCCTGCCAAGTGGGAAAGGCCCAGTTCTGCTGATACAGCAGGCGCTAATTCACAAAACCTCAATACAACAACCTACGAAAACTTAAACTATGCCAATCCTGCCAAGTGGGAAAGGCCTAGTCAAGTCAATTAACGAAAGATCGTCAAAGATCTATCAATTCAGCAGAATGAAGCATTAATCCCACTATAAATTCACAAACTTTACTTGAGAAAAAAGGAGGTCCAAGCGACCTCCTTTTTTATATTGTTGATGTGGAGGCAAGTGAATATGCTCTGAGACTGCTCTACCCCATCGCGCAGAAAGCTGAGGGTGGATAGAGTGAAAAGAGGATTAACCGAGGCGTTGCTCGATTGAGTGGCGACAAAAGTCTCCATCCAATAGGGCTCAGATCTCGGCTTACAAACTCTGCTTGAACGAGGGTTTCGCGAAGCAACTGACGTGGCAATCATCAGCCTGTCGCTGATCAGAGGCTTCGCCACAAGCCCGTCAACACCGGAGAGTCGATGCAGAAGACAAGCGGAGGGACATCGTTCCCACATCTGGGTGATGTCGTTCTATTTGGGGGTAAAGCGCGAAGCGTCATCTACGGTCTGACAAGGGTCTGTTGCCCGCCCACCAGGAAGCATGGTGTCGTCGATCGTTCCTGACATGTACAGCTCGCAAAGCTCTTCTGGAGGACGACTGTCAACCCAGCTCTGGAAACCTCCATCGTCGTAGGCTAGCAATTGAGCAATCAGCAAAACTTCATGCATAGAGCGACGGGGAGCTAATGGCTATTGGAAGCTAGATGCTCTGAAGCTGTGCGCAAGAAACAACTCACTACTGAATTCGAAGCACAGCCTAATTAGCGATTGCGTATCGCCAAATGAAATTTAGTAATTAATTCGCCCCAACGCCATCGAGGCATTGAAACTCATGCAGAAGTCAGGCTGGCGACAGTGCTACCCACAGATGCGCTGATACCGCTCAAAACAAGTACAAGTCAGTCTTCATACAACCTTCAAGAACGCCTGCTTCGGTCACTCACAAAGGCGATGACCCTGATCAAAACCCAGGCAAGTGCAACACCAAGCAGGATTGAAAGCAGTGTCTCCACAACAGAACTATTGAGGTCGCCACCTAAAGCTTGGTGCACTCTTTATGCCCGTCTGGTCAAGGGTTAAGAGCGACAGTTAACGTTCAGTCGCGTACAGGCTTGTCTTTGATAGAGCTGTTCTTGACTGCAGTTTTTGAAGCTAGGGCCGCTTCCAGACGCTGCAGCTACGCATCGCGCAATGAAGCGGAAATACCGAGTGTGAGGTCAGTCATTGATTGGAGTTCTCGACTTCTTCAAGCGCCGGGCTTAATACTGTCGAAAGGGGGCCTTTAGATCTGAGAGCCAGCGAAACATAAACAATCCGCGGCCCCTGACCAGGTAGCAAAAATGCTTAGGTCAGCAGTTTGCAACATAAGGATCATCAGGCTGCTGAAGCGATCCTGGGCGCAGAGCAGCAGCACAGATGGCCCTGACCACATCAATTGTGAGTATGGAAAGTTTGGCAATTATTTATATAAGACCGTTGTTGGTATTCCTTTGCTGCCAGCATAGAAAACCACCAGGTCAACATCATCCGGACCAACTGCTTTTCCCGCATGAGCTGTGTTTACCACTTCGATCAGAGCTTCTCCTACTCCAAATGACTTCGTCATCCCGTCTTTCGTATAGAGCTCTAAACGGCCTTTAAGGATCACTGCTGAATTGATCACAGGATGGTAGTGCCATGGAAGGGTCACGCCCGAGGGAATCTTAATTCTCAAGACTTTGATTTCTGCTTGACCGGCGGGGTAATTAGGGAGTGCTTGTCCATTCCATTCTTTTGTTGAGTTAACTAGCTCTGTAATGCTGACACCTAGTTTCTCCGCACCATGTCCATCGTGAGTGTGAACCTTTCTTGCGGTCAAAGGTATCGCCAAGAGAATGACAAGAGTTAACGCGACTCGCTTCATGAGTAATCCGCATAGCAAACTCATGATGGCATTGCCAAGCTGAATTAAGACACTAAAAGACCCAGTTGCCTAGAATCACATAGGTTGATAGTCCATGTTGAGCTGAACGAAAAAGGTCCTACCGAAGGTCAACAAAACTGCTCGTTGGAGTAGTCAAGCGCATGATGCGCCACAGCGCGATGCAAACGGTCGGGTCTGAACGACGACCCATTGAGCATGCGCAATAAGCGAATCATTCGTGAAGCTGCAAAGCTTCCCATGCTGAGCGTTCACACAACACCATTCTTCAGTGGATAAGAGGATCCGCACTGGGGTCCGCGTCCGGAGCTCATTTAATTGAAACGTGCATCACGCCAAGCATCAGGTGACACCGAGTTATGCAACGCATACCGTTGCTATAACTTCAGAAGTCAATTTGAACTTATGGCCAAAAACAATTCAAGGTCTTACTTGTCTAGGGCAAAAAAGAAGCAATCAAGGGGATATTGGGATTTGACCACCATTAACTAACCACAAACAACAGCGAATACAAATGCCATCATCAGAATACATCCAGGGCATGCAAGAAATGCAAAAGCATTTTGGCGATGCTGCTGAAAAATGGATTAAGGCAATCCATGACATTTACCCTGAGTTCGCAAAGGTAAATGTAGAATTCCCATTTGGTGAATTATACCGAAGGGATGTTATTGACGACAAAACACGTGAGCTTTGCACGGTGGCAGCGTTGACAGTTCAAGGCTTTTCGCTGCCAGAACTAAAGGTCCATATAAAGGGAGCATTGAATACAGGAAGCAACAAATCAGAAATCCTTGAAATAATCACCCAAATGATTGCCTATTGCGGCTTTCCTGCTGCGACCAATGCGCTTTTAGCAGCTCAAGAGGTCTTCGAGGAAATCGAAGGCTGATGACAAGCGAATCTTGGGCTCCTTATCACGACCAAAGAAAATGGTGACCATCGTCAGGGTTTTTGGGCGGCAAAACATTGAACTGCTTGCGCACTCTTGACAGAGGAAGATGGGCAAGCTGGAAGTGATCAACCAAAGAGAAGTCACCATTACAGCAACTCCCTCTGGCCATCTCACTCGAAAGCAAATGTACGGCGGAAGAGTTATTGAGGCTTGCATCGTCAGGACGAAGGGTTGGGTTAACACTTACAAAGCCAGCCTCATGAGTAATTAATGATGCCAAAAGGGCACTTTCATTAACTTGATTAGGGCCCATGGCAAGTTGAAAGGCGCTTAATGCTATTTCTCCAGCAGGAGTAATTGAAATACCAGAAATTACATGCGTCATATCATGAGCGACATACAGACTATTTAGCGCACATAATTGAGAACCTGGAACAGGAAAACCAAAGTGTTTATAGTAGTAAACTAACGCCCAGCCAAGACTCATTTCAGGTAATTCAGAAAACGATTCAAGTCTCTTTGCTAATTCATGGCCGTTATCAATAGATGACAAATCCAGCCCTGCAAGTGCAGGCTCACTTCTCAATGGAAGAAATTTATGGAATATGCGATTTGCATCCTCAGCAGCTTTTCTAACACCAGAATGCAAATAATCCCGGGTCACTTGCAATGCGTCACTCGTCACGCCAAGAGATTCGGAATAAACTTCGCCAAGACGAAGTTGTTCTTCTGACTGAGGATGCCTAGACAATTCAAGCATCATTTGCAAATTATGAAAAACTCTCCGAGTAGATTGATCGGTAATAGTACGTGCAAGCTCGAAAGAATTAATTGGGCTTAATCTATGAATTTTAAGGTCGGGGCGGTCCCACAAATAATCCAGCAACGACTGAATTAGACGCAATTGCTCCTGAGATGGCCCCTGAGACGTCGAAACAGCCCCCAGAAGCCCCCGAGCCACAACAGCAACAGATTCAGGCTCAACAAAGAAGCTCAAAGAAACAAGAAAAAGCATTCTAAATTTAGCCATGAGGCCTTGATCTCACAACCAATAATCGCAGAAGCAAAAGAATTGATCCACATCAATATCGCAAAAAACCTCTACAACAACACTCGTCAAATAGTTAATATTATATATTTGGCAATATCACATGCATGCTTCGTCACAACGCCATCGAGGCATGGGAAACCATGCAGAAGTCAGGCGGCTGGAAGCGGTGACTGACCAGGTGGTGAGTTTCCGTAACTGCAGTGGGGGCGTGCGGCGTCTTAATCAGATTGCGACTTTCAACTTGATTGCGTCAACTTCCCGGTATTGTTCCACCCGTCCCTACCTCTTGCTTCAAAAGTTGAAGAGAAGAGAGTTGGGAACAGGGAGAGTTAGATTTTTGGGCGGGACACCCGGGCCACCCGCTTAGTGGCCTTGGCTCAGCTATTCATGCTTTCTTCCAGATCGACGTACTCCTCATCGCTGAGGCCGGGGGTGATCGTGGCCGTTACACCGAGTCCTTTGGTCCACGGATAAGTGTGCTTTTGCACTGCTGCCAGGTTGTCGGCCTCCACAAGAAGTACGCCTCCTCCGAGGTGAGGATGGATCTGACGCGCTAGCACCTTGAAGCCGGCGTATTCATCCATGGGCTTCCCACCTTTGATGTAATCCACAATCGCCTGGGTGTATTTCACGTTGGTGGGATCGGGTGCGCACCAAAGGATCATGAAGCGTGCCATCTAGAAATTTGCAAACGTCCCATCATCGTCCAGTTTTGTTGTTCCGGATGTCGTCAGCAATTCGGATTGGAGTAGTCAGTACTGCAGATTGGAAAGGGCGTCTTCGGTTAAATGCATTGTGTCCGAACACGGCACGAGAAATCGCCCCCTTGAAAAAGAGGCTTTTTTTGTACATGGCCACTCTCAGCTCTGCCTAGTCACTAGAGCTAGTGACCACTCAACCCATGGCGTTTTGCCAAAAAAAACCTGTCGCAAGGACAGGCCCGGTGATGGGGTCCCGAAACATAGCTCGACACGCCGCTATATCCAGTGTTCAGGCACCTGCAAAGCGCACTTTTAAGGAAATTCTCTGGATCCTTCAGAAAGTGCAGGCGAACATCACCGGTAGTACACGACATGTACTACCGGGCCATCACCACTAGTTGTGGTAGCCCTGGTGATGGGGGTTATCTGGCTCGGAACGCTCCTTGAGGGGGCGTTTTTTATGGCCAGCTATGAGTAGTTTGTACCCACTCAAAAACACAAGGCAAAACCTATCTAGGGCTGATCAGGAGGCAGCACATCCCGCCGAATCCTGAGAGAGGCCTTAGATGAGGCTGCTTGGTGAAAACGACTAGTCTGCAGCGCCAACTCAAGAACTCATTAATGGCGTACAAGCTCATCGGTACTGAGTTTCCTGATCAGAACCAGACCTTCATCGACAGTCTTGAGTCAGCTCTCTGGGCAGTTCAGAAAATCAAAGGATCTTCCGGAACAATCGAAGATCTGATCAAGGAAATTGAGAAAGCCAAAGAAGCGATAAGCAGCTAGCCAGTCCTTGTTCGGCAGCGGTGGAGTCTGGACAGCACCCGAATCAGACTGTCAGCCGAAAGTGACGTGAAGATGCTCAGCACACTGAGATGGCTACGAAGTGGTTTCAATCGCTTTGACCAATCGTGCAGATGTATCTAGCGGACTGCCAGTTTCCTGATATTGACAGCCAGCTCGCTGCTTACAAGAGCTTTTGCGAGTTGTGGGATTCAGGTGAGATGGCGAAAGCTGACAAGTTTCCAGGCTTTGAGATGTTGTTTCGCGTTCATGCGCCTGGTGTTGGCCGTGTAACCGCACTCTTCAAGGATGAGAGCGATGCACAAATTATTGAGCACTTCTCTCCTTGACGTGCTGAGTACGGAATCGAAATCGATTTAACTCCAGTGGTCGGATGCAAAGACATTGTTGACCGGCATAAAAAGCTGTTCGCAAAAATGGGCTGAAACCACCATCCACGCAGCAGCACTGGTGTTCGCAGGCCAGATGAGCCCAGACCAACGAAAGCAGCTGAAGGCAGGTTCTATTGGTGGCGTTGTGGGCTTGTTGGTGGGTTGCGGCGTTGGAAAGTTCAGGCCGTAGGTGCAACCACCCAATCAGGGGATTTCGTTAGTCAGTCGCTGGAAGGATGTGAGTCACCAGATCAGCGTTGACCCAGCGGATTACGCCTGAATCCCCATCTGCGATCTGAAAGAGGTTGTGGATCTTTGGGTCACGGGCAGCGCCGTTGCAGAAGATCACCTGCCCCATCCACCAGTCCTTAGCTCACCACTCATTCTGGAAGATCTTCATATCAACTACGCCCACCATCTGATGGACAGGATTTGGCCCTGCTGGAATCGCCGTCACTGAAAATGTATAGAAGCCTTGAGGCGGATTCACTCCTGCTTGAAAAGCGATTGTTACGCTGTCTCCAGGGTTTACCGCTGATGAAAATTTGACGTCGACTGACCGGGCGTCGTCGCTGAATTCCGCCTCGACATCAAGTGACCTGCCTTGATGACGCGGAGATCCTATAAATGCTTGAACAGGTACGGCTCCGTATGAGAAAGCGTTCTGACCTTGGATTTGTTCAAGGTTGATACCTCCGAGATCTGTGCCTGCATCCTCAGGTAATTCCAGTGTTAAGTAATACACAGCAGCACCTTGGAAGGCATACCACCTGTAGTTAGTGAGTTTCGCCTTTGTAGGCACAGCCACAAAACTAGTTTGACCATTGATCTCCACAGCTTCCACGGATGATGCACCGATCAGTGCAGCTGCAATAAGGGTTGTACTCAGAAGACGCATCGGAAGTTGATTAATAAAACTAGTGACTCTCATCAGATGGTGCTCTTTCTGGCGGCGAGCATGCGAACAGGTATGACACTTTTTTGTCATTTTTTAAATGGCTTACTCCAGTTACCAGATTTAATTGATTTGATAACAATAACCACTGAGAAAGCAAGGAACAACCAATTTAAAAACAGAATCACGTATGGAAGGGTGTTCAAGCCCCAGACAATCACTCCAAAGCAGAGCAAGTTAACCAATGGAATACGAGAATCAAGATTGAAGTCATTAACTTTTCTGAGTGCTGACTTGAGTTTTTGCATTAGAGGATGATAACTGTGATGACAATGCCCACAATGATGCCTTTAGCAAAGGACAGCCACAGGATCTGATAATCAGACAAATCTGTTTTCTGTTGAAGCATCGTGATCAAGCGTTTGTGCTTGTTAGCGAGTTTCTTCATCGGGTTGATTTTGTCCCTTTCAGTATGTGTATCAGTTCGAACAGGTGCAACGTTAGCGGGGGTTTAGTCGTCAGCCGAAGACGCTGCAGCAGCCTTGTCTTCGATGCAGCCCTTGATTTTCAGGGAGAAAATGATCAGATGGCGCCCCTGACCAAATGGGGGCATCAGTTGAATGAGAGGTAAGAGCAGGACCCACAGAATGAAACGACTGCCTTCCATTGCCGCCATTGCAGTGACTTCATTGCTGCTAGTCGGCTGTGAGTCACAACTGGATTGGAACACCCACTTCTGCGGGCTCTATGCGGCAAGAACGATCAGCCTTAAAGAGCTCGATTCAAAGCTGGGCATTACCAAAAGGTTTGATCCCAACAAAGATGGCGACAGCAGCTTGCGGTATTGCAGAGCAGTCCTTGGCGTGGGGCCCGACGAAGAGTTCTGAACGGGGGCAAGTAACCACCTAGTCGGGCACCGTTTCCAGCCGCCTGACTTCTGCATGGACTCCCAGCCTGAAAACGGTGCACGACTAGGTGGTGAAGATCAGCAAGCCAGTGCCACAAGAGCAACGATCACGATGGTGGCGCTGATGGGTTCCAAGGCTTTCTCCTGTCTGGATTCACCATCCCCCTTTCGAGCGAAAGAGCCTGTGACCAACCTCACAGCCCTGCTTGAGGCAGGTCATCAAGTCAGCCGTTGAATCCGGAGATGGTGTGTCCATCGAGAGGGAACGACCCTCCATCGCCTTCAGATCAATGCCTCACTATTCGAACTACGGCAACACCCGATTCTCCGCTAAGCCCATTGATGAACTCACCGGGAACTTCGATGCCCTGAACGAAACAACCAACGTCAGACCCGCCAAAGGCGAAAGCACCAGCATTGTTCATCCAGTTTTCAAAACGGGTTACGACACTGGTCCGATTGGCTCTCTGTCAGAGACCTTTGGCGACAGCGATCCAAGAATCCTTGTTCCCATAATTGGTGAAGGTGTCTTCAAGCCTCAAGACATCGACACCAAAGGCAGCGTGATCTGGGGCGACAACCATTTCAAGCCAGGTCGTGACGGTGACTCACTGACCGATGAAGGTCGTCCAACGAAAATCTGGACAAACGGTGGTGCCAGCACCTGTGAAGACCGCATGACTCAGGACTTTGATTCAAACGATGTGGTGTTCTGCAATGGGATCACCCTTGATACAGAAGCTCCATCGATGTCTATGCATCAAGGAGCAATGAACAGTGTTTGGGGCAAGGATGCGGCTGGAAACTTCCGTGATGCAGCTGGAAGCATGACTGAACCCTTCGAACCAGCCGCTGGAATAAACAGCTTCGGGGAATCACTCAACCCTGTTCTTGAACTCGGCGGTCAGGCTGGTCCTGGTGGTACGACCTTCATGACAGGACAGTTCGATATGCCCACTAACAACCTCAACGGCAGTGCTCGTCCCGGTGGTGACGACGTCTGAGCCACGACGTTTCAACGCAAGGCCCCGCTCGTCAGAGTGGGGCTCAGTGAGTGAATGATGTTGAGCAAGAGCTTTTGAACTTGTGTCTGTACAGGTTTCCTGATTGCTTCAAAAGCGCATCTGAATACCAAAGCATGCAGGTGTTCGATAGGTGTGCCCGTGCCTGAGTCCATAAGCAGGGATCACGCGTGGATACCGATTAACATCTCGGCGATATTCTCGCCAAGCACGCCGGTAGTCACGCGTGTCGCGCCGAATGTCTCTGCGTAGCTGCCTGAGCTCTCGACGTCTTTGCTGTTCGTAGCTGCGCGCTTCACACGCTGGTACTAGAGCACAAGTTGTAGCACCCATCAATCAAGCACAAAGAACAGCTGTCGTTAGTTTGTATGTGTTGTTAAGAGTCGTCATGGCTTCAAGGAGTGAATGTTTGGGGCTGCTGCCCCCTCACTCCTTCAAGATCAAAGCCCTTCTGGTGAAGCCCACTACACAGCTCTGGTAGAGACCACTCGAAGCTCTGGTGAACATCTGGTGAATAGCTGAGAGCACAATGCCTGACTGGGATTGGGTAACCCGGATGCTTGTAAGGCAATCGTGTCAAGATGCCAAAAACCATTTACAACAGCTTAAATATCATGGGCTGAAAAGAGCGTCGTCAAGCTAATGAAAGCTAAATGATGCAGTTACATAAAGACCATCAATTGAAATCATCTCTGGCTTTCAACTCACTGGGCAATAAATTGCCCATATCTCAATCAGCACTTGACAAATTCGCACTATTGGGATCACACACTTACGAAGACAACTGCTAAAATTAATTAGTAGTAAAAACTGCTATGGCGTTCGAAGATTTTGCCGAATATGGCAGTAGTGCTGTCAACAGTGAATGGACTACAATAACACTCTCAAAAAATTACTCCAGAAATATAGCAATCTTTGCCGAGATAAATAGTTTCAATGACGGTGCACCCAGCAGTGATAGAAAGAAAAATACGCTTGCACCAGTCGAAATAAGGCTTAGAAACATCACAAAAGGTTCGGCAGGCACTCCTGCTTCTTTTGAGATTAAAATACAAAGACCGTATGGGTATAATGCAACCCATCCTTCAGAAACAGTTTCATTTTTAGCAATCTCCGAGGGGACATGGGACTTAGTCGATAGTTCAAGGCTGGAAGTTGGAATATATGATCGAATTCACACAAAAAACAATAAATTTCAAAATCAAATATTTAGCAATCGTTTTAGCGCAAAGCCTGGTCTTATTTCTCAAGTACAAACCACTGATGGCACTGATTGGATTACATTAAGGCATAGAAATATATCATCGACAGGTTTTCAAGTTGCTCATCAGGAAGATGAACGTCAAAACAAACACGGGAGCAAAGAGCATGTAATTGAATCACTTGCTTACCTTGCCTTTGATGATAGTTTCTCAACAACAGATGGAGACAGCCTTATAGAAGGGCGCCTTCTCGACGCTAATTCGCAACAAATTGATCACACGGGACAATCATTTTCCTTTTTAACAAATACTTTCAGTGCGAATCCTGTACTTCTTACCCAAAATGTGTCGTATAACGGGGGAAATCCTTCAAAGACCAGGCTTTCTGCATTAACAACCTCAGGTTTTACTGCATATATTCAAGAAGATCAGTCACGAGACAATGAAACCTGGCATGTGCTTGAAGAAATAAGTTATTTTGCTGTTTCCGACGGAACTAAATTTCAGGGTGAAATTGTAGACCCTGCTGCCGCTCCATCAATTCAAGGATTTTCTGGCAATCTTGGTGACGAATCTAGCTCTATAAGTATCAATGAAAACACGACAGAAGTTGGATCATTGTCTGCAAACGAATCAGTTACATGGTCTTTGAGTGGTGGATCAGACCAGGCATTATTCACAATAAATAATGCTACTGGAGAACTCAGCTTTAGCGATGCGCAGGACTTTGAATCACCGGGAGATTCTGACTCAAATAATGACTTTGTCGTCCAAACCACTGCCACTGATTCAGATAATAATACCGCCACTCATACTGTCACTGTAAATTTAGTTGATTTAGATGAAACTGCTCCAGTCGCAATTGACAACACTGAGGATTTACAGTCCAATACAATATCTAATAATATTAATATACTCGCGAATGATACCGACAATATCGATGACCCCTCTGATCTAACATTATATTCTGTAAATGGTATTCTTTTCGATGACCTGGATGATTCCGAGCATTCAACATATGGAGTGAGCTCTAATTACAAACAAGTTTCAGGCTCTGATGGAACACTCTATCTCAAGTCAGATGGAACTGCTTACTACATAAAGAACTCCAGTTCCTCTCTATCATCCTCCTCTTTACGTAGCAATTTTATCAGCAAAAATTCAATACAACGCCAAAGACAGTCTCTAATGTCTGCATTTATTAGCTCCCGACCTAGGGAATATTACGCGACTGCTTTTGTGTCGACCATCGATACGTTTAATTATGTTGCACAAGACACGTCTGGTAATTCGTCAAATCAGGCAACCATTCAGATAAATAATGTTCAATCAGGTTCTTCAGATTCAGATGGTTGCGACCCAATGATTATATTTGGAGATGATTTATCTAACAACTTGGGTGGTGGTTGTGGGAAAGACTCTTTGTTTGGGCTAGGTGGAGATGATATTTTAACTGGTTATGCTGGTGATGATTTATTGATTGGGAATAGGGGATTTGATTTACTACGTGGTAGCGCCGGCGATGACACCCTTCGAGCCGGCAAAGGCAGGGACATCCTGGATGGTGGCGCGGGATCTGATGAGATGTACGGTGGATTTGGATTAAATACATTTAAAAACTCATTTGATGGATCTGTTGACAAAATATTCGTTAAAAGTGACGAATGGTTATTTAACGATTTCTATGGTAGATCTAATAACAACAAGTCGGGTCTTAAATCTGACAAAATCGAGAAGATTGACGCAAACGACCAGATTTTTATTCAAGGAGTTCAAACTTCTCAAATCAGCTTTCAGCAAGTCAATCATCAGAGCCAGCTTGGAGAAATTCTTGTAGGAATTGGAATATATGCACTTTCTTCGCTTGAGGCGGTTTATGTGGGAGGAAATCTAACTGTCGATCAACTTTCTTCAATTACTCAAGGCATTGAAAATGTTTAAAGCAGGATATGGCTTTACGGGTTGATCATCCTCAGCACTGATGGGCTGATCGTTGCTTTGTTCAGAAGCTAGATAGAAGCTAAGACTCATGCCAAGTGCGGGGTTCTAGCGGTCTTGGAGCCATGGCATCACCAACTTCCGGGTAACACAAGCCCAGTCAGGCAATGTATCGGAGCCATTCACCAGAACTCATCAGAATCGCTCGTGGTCTACACCAGAGCTGTGTAGCGAGGCTCACCAGAAGGGCTGTGATCTTGAGGGGGGCAAAGGGGCAGAACCCCCACTCATTAATTCCTCCCACACGCCATGTTGATGAAGTCGACTTTCGTTTATGCCCTCTCCCTAACGCTGGGCTTAGCTGCAGTCACTCACGCAAAAACACTGTTGTTCAAGCAAGCACCTCAGGAGACCACCGAAAATCAGGAATTGGTTTATCGCACTGGCCAACCGAGGAGACGCCATCGCATGAGACCTAAGTTCAGCTTTGTGCCCGCGCAGTGGCCCCACTGGTCTGTTTGACTTGGTGAAGCAGGAGACCTTGCCTTACTGGTCGTTCATCAACCAGCGGAACCGTTTTTCGGTTCATGGCGATCAACTAGTGGGCAGTCCTTATTTGTCATAACGCCACGTTGGCGAATTCACTCGGATTGGGAATGTGCTCTCTGCTCAAGCATTTGAAAGGCATAAAGAAAACAATGTGGACTATGCTCATCAAACTTTCTCGGAAGTCGATACAGATTCTGATGGGAATGCCTATTTCGATTTCGATGGAGACTTCGTGAAGCGAGATAAAGATAACAAGATGGTCTGAATCCGTTGATTATACTGACTAAACATTTGATTGCTGTTTCATACAGATGCAGTTCAACATTTTTGCTGGGTTACTGGTATCCACATCGATAGTGCTTCTTGGCAATCCATCGTCTGCTCAGATGATTCAGAAGTTTGGCAGTTGCCCAAGTGGTACAAGTTCTACTGGGAGTGGATATTGCAAGATCAACAACGGAAAGCAATACATTCCCAAATTAACTAGCTGCCCAAGCGGTACAAGTTCTGCTGGGAGTGGCTACTGCAAAGTGAATAATGGTAAGCAATATATCCCTAAGCGAGGCAGTTGCCCATCGGGGTCTAGTTCTGCTGGCAGTGGTTATTGCATTGTAAGGTGACCCTCCCTAGATGCCTCAAATTCAGATCCTGTCTTACAAGGAAACTCTATTGGTCTGAGGCCTTGATCGGGCCTTACGCCTCCATTGGAACTTCCCAAGCCATAATCCACGGCTGTCATCATGAGCAGCCAAAGACAATGAGGGAGCATTGAAGCTGCCGCTCAGCTCATCAATGGGCTGAGCTGAGCTGAGAGGTGTGTGCCGGCGAAGTCTGTGAAATGAGGCATTAATCCGAAAGCGGTGGAGTTTTGTCCCCTCCGATGGACACACAATCTCCGGATTCAGAGGCTGACTCGATGACCTGCCATCGACTGAAACCTTAAATATTGTACAAAAAAACAGAAGTATTCAGTCTTTATGGGGTCAGAGAGTCAAGATCTCGTCCACCCTTTTTCGTATTGGTACATCCGAAGAGTATCTCTGTCTAGCAAGATTCATAACTCCTTCTCCGACATTCTCCCCAATACGAGGATCCCTTTCCCATTGCCCCGGTCTCCCTGTACTTTTGCCTAGTTCTGCGTAACGGAAATCAAGGCTCCATCTACATATCCTGCTTTTATTTTTGAGACTTCTATGCAGCGTAAACTGATCAAATATAACCACATCACCCGCACTAGCTTGAACAGAGACAGGGCAGAGGTTGCAATTTGCTTGTAATGCATCCCGCATAGTTTCCTGATCGACTTCAGGACCGCGTTCAGCTCTACTGTGGGAAAGCCAGCCAAGATGATTAGAGCGAGGAATAATTTCCAACCCTCCATGGCGAGTCGATGCTGGACCAAGAGGTATCCATACAGTCATTAGTCTGACGTAATCAACAGTAGGATCAGTAGCTCCGTAATCCTGATGCCAAGGCAAAGTGGTAAAAGGACTGCTATTTAGATTCCAAGGTAATTTAGCGCGGAGATTATGAATTGGACTAAGAACAGCTTGCGCCCAGCCAGCTGACTCCGCCAATAAATTGCCAATTAGGGGGAGAAGTGCGAGTTCATACGCGGAAGGCAAGCTTGGAAGCATGCCCTGTAGAAAAAGAAGCTGTTTTGGATTACTTCGGAAGAAGCGAACTGAGGCACTGTTTAGGTCTGATTTCTGGAGGATAGAATTCCTAAGGCCTCTAAGCACAAGTTGCTGACTTATCTGAGTACGAATATTATCTAGTAGATCGGATGGCAATACTTGGCGGTAATGCACCCATCCAAGGCTGTCAAGAATATATTTTTCCTGAGAATATTCCACCCTTTTAGCTTAATGCTGATAACTAGGTGAGTCAAGAAGACTCAAAATCTTTGAAATTGTCTAAATGGCAGCATGGGATGGAGAAATTTTAAGCGCTTAAAAAGTGATCAAGGAAATTGGGGTCCATGGAACTCCCAGCTGCACCGATTGCCTTGGATTCTCATGCTGTTTGCCGTCATTGATGCGGCGGGTGAGTTGGGTATCTCCGTGGCGATCCGCGATGCCCCAGCCGAGACTACAGCGGTCTTTTATCTGACCTCGGAGGCGGCCAAACCACTGTTGCTGAGGCATGTACGCAGAACATTGCATATGCGCAGAATCATGCGCAGACATGGGACTATCCAGGTGGGACACGATGCGCAGATCGCTCACCTCAGATAGTCAGAAACCCAAGCTATAACTAGGATCTCTCAATGGAGCCAAGGAGACTCGAACTCCTGACCCCCTGCATGCCATGTAGAACAGCCAAAAATGAGACTGACTGCGGCGCAGGGGATTCCAAGGAGAAGATATAGTTGGACTCTACTGGAATCAGAACTTATTTTCTAATATCACACGTAGAATGCATCTGTCTAGCAGAAAAAATAAAAAACAAATACTTAATAGCAGACACAAAAAGTGTTCGCACAAAAAAGCAATAGCATATTGAAATAGTGATTTAAGCTAGAGGATCGATCAATCCATAAGCGATAGCTTTCACCACGAGCTGCGTGCGGCCTTGAGCGCCAAGCTTGCCTGTGGCATTGACAACATGCGTTTTCACTGTCTCGATCGAGATTAGTAATTGGTTTGCAACAGATTGGTTGCTGAGACCCTTAGCAATTAACGAAACCACCTCAATCTCGCGATCTGAAAGAGGCTCGACCAAAGGAGGAAGATCAGACCGAAGTGCTTGTGCACCCAAGCGGCGGATCTCTTCGGGGTAATAAGCCTGACCCTCTGAGAGAGTTTGCAGTGCCTGAATGAAATCGCCCCGACCTGTTCCAAAGCTTGATTTGAACATCACGCCGTCGGCGTAGGCATCCATGGCTTCGCGAACAACTGCCTGGGTTTCACGCACGAGCACAATCAGGCGTTGGCATGTAGGCAACTCAGCATGGACTCGCTTGATCAGATCAATGCCGTAACCAGTTTCCAGATCTGAGCTGCAGATCAATAAATCTGGCTTCGTGCGCCGCACCAGCTGGAAACCTTCATCCTCTGTAGTCGCAGCCCCTAACACAACAGGCCTGATTGGTTCAGTGAGGCAAAGACACATCAAGGCCAAGCGATCACCCATACAAACCACTACTCGGCGGTTTTGAAGCAACACTCTGGCCTGATCAATCGCTCCCTTGATTGCGCGCGACTCAAGGAGCAGCTCCATAGCGAGCGTTCAACGATGGTCTTGTTCTAGCTGGGGTATCCGGAAAGAGCGGCAGTGCATGTGTAACAAAAGTCAGTTCAAATGCAAGCCAACCAGCAGCGACGGAACCAACCCCAAGCACTTACTAAATCGCCCCTGAGGCGTCAGGGAAAGAGGTGGTGGTTTGCCCCCTACATGAATAGGCCCCACGCCAAAGCGCCTGTATCCATCATCCGAGGGATCAGACAGCAAGAGCAATATCCCTGAAGCGAGGGATGTGAGCAAATCACCAATCGGTGATCATTGAGATATCAAGAGCAACGAATAAAATGACCAGTAAAGAACTGACCAAGCAAGAGATTTATGTTCAAAGAAATGGAGTGATGATTCGGCTCGTCTGGGATCAGCACATGAATGAATGGGTTCCATGCATTCCTCAGCAATAATCTACAGGCCGCTCAAGCAAATCTTCCATCAAAGAAAAAATCTAAAATCGACCCAGGTACATGATTAGCTGAATTCGTTTTTCATGACTTCGGTCTACTTTTTGGGATAGAAGGGAGTTCACTTTGCAGTGAGCTCCTTTTAGTCGTGATCTGCGGTTGGAGCTGATGCCTGCTCGTGGCAAACGACACCACAGATGCAATCGGGATACTTATCACGACCCAAACGCCTCGCTTCAGCGGCATCAGATACCTCAATAGTTTCGGTTCTTAGCTCGCCTTGACACAGATAGATCAAGTCATAGGAGGGGGGCATAAATGCTCCTACGCACGCAACACTATTGAGCACTATTCCAAGAGATCCCACATCCCTCAGCTGAGGGAGCCATCAAGCACCAGAAATCACTGCTATGTGGGATGGAATCCAGATTCAACTTCTCGTTTGAGATCAAGTCCACAAGCCCCTACAAAACCAACTCCCACGATCTTCAGCAACCAAGGAAACGAGCACATCCCTTGAATGAGGGAGGAGTGAAACCGAAAAGATCACTCAGCCAAGGGAGTTCAAATCAAGACAAAATTTTGATGATGAATGCAAGCAAGAGCTTGCACATGAAGAAGACATCGTCAGCCACACTCGAGCACGTCAACCGACTCTGTTATGGCGACAATCTCGACACGCTTAGAACACTTCCGAGTGAGAGCGTAGATCTGATTTACTTAGATCCACCATATAACTCAAAGCGTGTATACAACTGCAGCTTCGGAGCCAAGGCTCAGGCCAAGGCGTTTGATGACAACTGGTCATGGGGTCAAGAGCAGATCCGATGGCTGAATGACATCAACGAGCGCAACAAAAATGTTTGGTGCTTATTGAACTGCTTGATGAAAACATTCAAGAGGAATGATGGCCTGCCTGCCTATCTGGTGGCGATGACAGTTCGTCTGATTGAGATGCATCGCGTTCTAAAGAGTACCGGCAGCATCTACCTGCATGTCGACCCAACGGCCAGTCATTACTTAAAGCTGGTGATGGATCAGGTGTTTGGTGGCGGAAGATTCCGCAATGAAATCATTTGGTGTTATACGGGACCTAGCCCATGCAAGAGATATTTTCCTAAGAAGCACGACACAATCCTCTTCTATTCCAAAGACGAAGACTACACATTTAATCCTGATGCAGTTCGACTGCCATACGTAGCTGAGTTCACCAAGGCGAGGGGCGTACATGGCAAGAAAGATTACGAAGAAGATGATCAACGCGAGCGGTATAACAAAGGCAAGCTCCCCACGAGTTGGTGGGCTGACGGCTTCCTCAGCAACATCTCGGCATACCGCAAGGAGCTGCTCGGTTATCCCACTCAGAAGCCTATTGCTCTTCTAGAGCGAATAATTGAAGCCAGCTCAAATGAAGGAGATGTAGTCCTAGATCCCTATATGGGCTCAGGCACCACCATCGAAGCCGCTGCCAAGCTCAACCGTAACTGGATCGGTATGGATGTCACGCATCATGCAGTGGCATGCACAGCGGCACGACTTGCAACTAATCTCGATCTCGAGGAAGACAACATTCCAGTAATTGGAGTGCCCTTTGATCTGGAATCAGCCCGACATCTTCGCGATGCAGATCGAACGCAGTACGACGCTTGGGCCATCCTTAATCTCAAAGCTGCACCACACGAAGAAAAGAGCGGTCGGCTGATTGGTATTCGTGAATTCAAGGATTGGAGAGAAAGTCGCACCGTTGATGGCACCGCTATTTATGTCACCTCCAATGATGAGCCGCCATCCGTAACAGATGTTGATCGACTTGAGCGTCTGATGCAGCAACACAAGGCAGATCTTGGATTCTTGGTTGCCTTCACGATGCCTGATGAATTCACGCTCAAGCGAATCCAACGACTAGGGGAAATTCGACAAAACAATGGACGATATGTGATCCCAAAGATCCAAGTCATCACGGTTGAACAAATCGTTGAGGGTGGTGCTTCGGCAACCAAGATCTTTGATGTGAGCCGTCAGCAGAGGCGCAAAAAGATTCTTGCTAGTAATTCGCAAATTGCATTGGAGGTCTGATCGATGGGAAGAGTCTTCACTGGCCTTCAAAGAACACGCATCTACCTCAAATCACAAGGCCGATGTGCCATGTGTGGGAAGTTTCTCAATCCTTCTAACTGGGAAGCCGACCATATTCAGCCCTGGTCCAAAGGTGGGCCTACAGAACATCTCAACGGTCAAGCACTCTGCATTCCTTGCCATCAATCTAAAATGACAACTCATCCCGTCCAACAGTATCTACCCCAGAAAATTGAGCTACGCAAATGGCAAGAAGAATTTGCTCAGCGATTCCTTGATTTCGCAGGAACACAGGCTTTTCTCGAGCCCAATGAACGGAAGGCATTCATCCTAAATGCATTCCCAGGATCGGGAAAAACAATCGCCCAACTTGCAGTTGCCAAATATCTGACTTCAACAGGTCTTTGTGATTGGTTTACTGTTGTTGTTCCCTCCGACAAACTTCGCTCTGATTTTGTTCAAGTAGCGGATTTATTCGGTCTTCGCCTGTACGGTGGCACCAACATCATGAATGTGAACTTCAATGTTCACCATGGCATTGTGCTGACTTATCAGCAGCTTGCTTCTGATGCGAAAACGAGCCAAATAGCTCTATGGACTAAAACACACCGCACCTTTGTCACTGCGGATGAGATACATCATCTCTCGGATAAAAACAGTTGGGGAGAGAACTTTGAACTGGCCTTTGAAGAATCGACGGTTCGTCTGCTGACAACTGGCACGCCATTCCGCAGCGACCACTCCCGCATCCCTTGGTGCAGTTATGTCCGCCTTTCTGAGCGCCTTGAAGAGCTGGACCTCAAGGGGTCTCATGCTTACTCCTACAGCTATGACGATGCACTGGCAGATGGTGTCGTTCGAGAGGTGGAGTTCCCGACGTGGAGTGGCCGAGTGCAATGGCGAGTCAGTTCACCCGATGGAATGACGACTGACTTTGACCACACATTTGATGACGACCTGGAGGAGATCTATCCGGAACTCTCTGAGGGCGACGTTGAAAAACTGATGAATCAGCGCAACCGCTTCGCCGTTGAAGCGGACACCCAGTACATCCGTGATCAAATCCTTGCGGCAGATCAAACACTCCAAAGCATTCGCCAAACGCATCCCTGGGCAGGTGGACTGATCGTTTGCCAGGTCCGCGAGCATGCCGATGCAATGGGTCTCCTCGTTGAGGAGCTCACCGGCGAAAAACCGGTAGTCGTCCATGGCGACGTGGAAGAAGCCAAAAAAAAATTAGGGTGGTTCCAAGACGACACCTCACCCAGCCGTGAACGCTGGTTGATCACAGTCCAGATGGTCACCGAAGGCGTCGACATCAAGCACCTGAGGGTGTTGGTTTATGCAACTAACAAGACAGCTCCACTTTTTTGGACGCAGGTGCTGGGTCGGATTCTGCGACATGAACCGGAGGCTCCGCTGGATCAAACAGCGGTGTTTTATCAGTACGGCGATGAACGGCTACGTGAATATGCCAAGCGCATCCATGAAGCGATTCAGACGCACCGCCAACTGAAAGACGACCATGAAGCTGGAGATCCCAGGGAAGGTCCTACAGACAAGCCAACTACGACCATTGAGGGTCTAAGCGCGGAAGGGGAAGGCGATGTCCACATCTTTGGTGGCAAGGAATATTCTGCTCAAGAAGTCGCTGCCCTCACTGCATACGCCAACTCTCTAAGCATCCATCCCGTAAAGCTGATCGCTTTACTGGAGGCTGCTGGTGATACCAACTTCTGGGACGCGGCCTATAAGGCCAAAGATCGAGCCGACCAAATCAAGGGACAGAAGGGGCATCAATCCATTGATGACTCCATCGCAAGCTGATCCATGAAAGACAACAATGAACAACTCTCAGCAGCCAAGGCGGAATGGCTCCAAACACTCGACTACGACTGTCGCGTCAACACCATCAACTACTGGGCCTTGCGTGACCAAATCCGATTCGGTCGTCTCGAGGGCTTGGCCGCAAAGCTTTACGGCTTCATCAAAGTGCGTGGGTGGCAAAAGCTTGGAGTATTTTCCGCCGATGGACTCAAGCGCACCGTTGCCTCCTTTTCCACCTTCGTGGACTGGTGTGGTGCTGACTTTTCAGATGGTGGCCTGAAGCTTGCCCCCGGGGAACTCTTCCGCATTCTCACCAACTCGATCGAATACGAGCAGTCGGCGGATGCCGCCAAGGCTCTGGTGCAAATCTTGGATCCTGTGACCTTGGAAGCTTGTTCTGACAGCTTCAGCAAAATCACAGCCGGCCATGCCTGCACCTACGGCGAGCACTGGGAAGAAGTAGAGCAAGTGATCGAGCAATCAATCCACAACCCTGCTCTCCAGCTGAATCAAGAAGTGGTTGGACCTGAACCAACCAAACCACGAGCCAATTCAATCCCCGCTGTTCTCGACAGGCTGCATCGCTATTCGCTCAGCCCCAAACTCTGCAAACAACGAGGGACAACTCAGGTAGCTGTCAAAGACGCCTACCAGCAACTCTTGGATGGTCTGGTACGACCAACAACGGCTCTGCGGATTGCAGGTCTTCTTCCTCCGAGTAAGTCGGCGACTAAGTCGATTTACATGGTCAAAGACCCCAAAGAAGCTGCCAAGCGGATCCTCAAGGTTGTGGGGCAAAACGATGCCGCAGAAATTGCTGAACAGCTGAAGACACTCTTGGCCAGCTAGGCCTTAACAGCCTTAACGCGATGCACAGATGGCTTTAAACCAGCCACCTGCCTAGCCCCACGACCATGGGCATGGATGCCGATGTTGGCCCTCTTTCCATTGCAGAGAAGGCAGCGCTCACACTGCACACGGTTATCGGTGAGTTGCGCTGGGCAGGTCTTCGAACCTTCGATTGGGGCATCCGGTGCGAACACCCTGAAGGTTTTCCAACCCTGGCTCTGCGCCATCTCTTCATCGATCGACGAATCAACCGACGCCATAAAAATGCCTTTGTAGTCGGCGGCGAAGTCTTGAAACCACTGGTGGGTGTAGCCCGTATGCCCCCTGGCAAACATCAGCAGGTTGGCCACCACCGTGATCGGCATGAAGGCTGGATCGCCATAGGCACCAAAGCGAACGACTCGACCCTTCACGGCCTCCTCATAGGAAGTGATCAATGGGTAGCCACCGGCTTTGTAGGTGCGCCAGATGTTCGCCGGTGCTTGGCCGACATTCACGTAGCAAGTGCGCTTGGTGCCTGATCCACGGTGCGGGCACTGCCCGCAGATGCAGCTGTCTTGGCCGCTCTTCACTGCATCGAGGGGATGCAAATCCCTTGGCAGGATCCAGGTCTGCACCATGTCGCCGGTTTTGCGGTTGCTGGAGTGCAACGTGGCGATCGAGACGATCGGCTGGCCATCAAAAGGACTGGGGCCCTCATGTAAGACATAGCCCTTGGCCATCTCCCCCTCTATGTATCCCTCAACACGCCCTAGCCATGGCTCTGCCCCGTAGCAGCTGTAGAGATCACTCAATTGAGGGATGTGAAATCGAGCTCCACAGCAGAGATTGATCAGAAGTAAGCCAAGTGGCCCTTGGCCCAGATCACACGATCCGTGGCAGGCGACGACAGCAAATCCATCGACAAAAGGCTGGACCCCCAGCAGAAGGGCTATTCCACCGATGCCATCAGCGTGGCAATCGCACGCGATGTACTGAGGCGAGTGCGTGAGGGAACTTTGCCAAGTCGCGAAGTAACACCAAATAGCTTCTAGATGAAGGATTCCTCAGCGCGAGGGAATACGAATGTCATCCCCAACAACTTCGACAACGACATAAACCACGCAACATGCCCACGCCAATTGATGAGGAGCTAGCGGTGATCTATCGGTGGACTGTCAATGCCCGATGGGGCGTAAGTGAATTTATGGAAGATGGAAGAAAGGACCCTGATAGTTGCTTGTGATGCGGAATTTGACTCCTGACTGATTCAGGACAGTATTCAGCTCCTCAAGCGAAAAGCGAGAAGGGGCTCTACTCAAAACCCTAATGGCAAGGGTTTTATCCTGATAAAGATGAGATCGCCCTAATCGCAGGAGATCCCAGTGATAAAAACGCCTCAAAAGAGGACAGCTTTGCACTTAGGTCCAAGCCCTTCTCAAAAAGAGACAACAAAAAAGGGGGCACGAAAAGCTCGTAACCCCTTGCTGTGGAATGGATTTGATCAGTGGAGCCAAGGAGACTCGAACTCCTGACCCCCTGCATGCCATGCAGGTGCTCTACCAGCTGAGCTATGGCCCCGAAAACGCAGACGAGGTGTAGAACCTGCCTTTGTCGTGTCGAAGCTTACAACGACAACGGCCGCTGCGAACCCTCTACGACACCCGTGTCTACATCTGTCGCCATACGGCTGCGAGTTTCCCTTGAACCTGCACCTGATCAGCAGGCAACTCAATCGGCTCGTAGGCAGGGTTCGCGGCTTCCAGCCGAACCGTGAGCCCGTCGCAATGAAAATGTTTCAGCGTGGTGCCACTGCCCGGAACCAAAGCACTCACGATCGTTCCTTGGCGCAGACGAGCCGCATCGACGACTGGTTCCATCAGCACCACATCACCGTCAGCGATATGGGCATCCACCATGGAGTCACCATTCACCGTGAGTGCGAACAAACCACGGGTTTCAAGAACAGGAGCAAGATCCAATCGATCTTGAACGTCATCAAAGGTCTCAACCAGACCACCTGCCGCAACAGCGCCAAGCACCGGGATACCCGAAGCTATCCCTCCCAGCAACTGAAGGGTGCGCGCCTGACCCTCCTGCCAGGTGATCCAGCCTTTTTGCTGAAGATGCCGCAAACGACTCTGAACAGGAGCTGGTGAACGCAGGCCCATCGCCTGCATCATCTGACGAATCGACGGGCTGTGATGGTTGCAACCGATGTAGTCGGCAAGCCAGTCGTAAAGCTCTTGCTGAGCAGTAGTTAGCGGCTCGGGGGATCCAGCAGACACCGGCAATTCATTTGTTCTTCAATACATGTGTACCGGTCATCACCCAAGATGGCAAGGGCTTAGTCAGGTGCTGGTAAAGCGCAAATCCAATGAACCTTTGCCGAAATGTCCTGCCGCCCGACGTAATCAAGCCATTGACCCTGAGCGCTACTGCGCTGCAACCTTTGCTGATTGCAGAGTGCACGCATTCGCAATTCGCGCACCTTCCAGGCATCCAGGCCCTGTCGCTGCATTAGCACCGCAGCATCGAATTCCACGCCGAGTGAGGTCCGCGCAGGATTACTGAGGTATTCGCCAGCTTTCAGGCTTGGTGAATCCATCGCTTCCATAAACAACCAGGTTCGCTTAGTTAATTGACCCGAAGCCTGGAGCGTCTGGCGGGTTTGCGACCAGAACTGCGGTTCTGGAGACGGTGACCAGTCTTCAGCGTTCGCAGCGGCACTCCCAAGCGTTAGGGCCAGGGCGAGGGTGCTCAATCGAACCAGGTTGCTCACTGTTCTGTCTGCTCCTGGGGGCGCTCGGATCGTTCCTTGATCAGTTTCGCCAAGATTTCCAACTTGGCGTTTTCAGACTCCGAAGCTCTCGATGCCATCCAGGTACTGGCGACCTTCATTTGCGTGACTTGTTGCAGCAAAGACAGCGCTGTTTGCCTGAGAGTTTCTATGTCGTCGCAATCACGAATCAGCCGCCCCCATCGTTCCGTTTCAAACGACTGCTCAAGGCCTTGCTGAAGAGGATCGATGCTCAAGATCCAGCCTCCCAAGCGAGCATCGGATCGGGATCACCACTACAGATGGCACGAGCACGAACGTAAAAGGCACTTTCGGTGTCGCCGGCGGCTTCTAGGGAGTCGAGAACCTTTTGCCAATTGTCTCGTTCCTGCTGGTCCATTGGTGAAATTTGGAGTGCGTTAACCCTAAAGGTCTTTCAAAAAAATCAGGGTTTGATCAGCCACCGTTTTCCACTCAGCATCTGCGGTGATCACGTGGCCACTGCCCTCCAACCAATGCACCTGCACACGTTCAGAGCCGGCTCGCTGCTGAAGTAATTCCACACCTCGACGCGTGATCACGTTGTCGAGTGTGCTGGCCATCACCAGCAAGGGTTGATGCAGATTCCCCAACTGCCTCCTGGTGGCGGCAATGAGATCCAACACGCGCACGCTGCAGCGACTGGGCCAACGCGGGTACTTCCAAACACGCTCAGCTATTGCCGGATCCACGGAATCGTCGGCAGGACGCGGCACCGAAGGAAAAAGTAGAGACAACAACGGGGCAATCAGGGCTCGAGGATCGCCACTCACGATCGGTGGGGAATAAGCAATCACAGCTTCAACATGCGGACGCCGTATTCCCGCCTGTATCGCGAGGATTGAACCCAAGGACAAGCCAGCAACGACAACGCGTTGGCCCTGACCCAGAAGTCGGTCAACGACGCCATCGATCTGCTCCAACCACTGGTGGGGCCGCACAGGCATCAGATCCTCAAGGCAGGTTCCATGACCGACAAGCAAAGGCGCTTCCACACCAAAGCCCTGGGCATGCAACGCCTCAGCCAATAGAGAGAGCTCAGCTGGGGCCCCGGTGTAACCATGCAAGAGAACAACGGTAATTGGCCCACCCGGCATTGAGAAAGGTTCAGGAGAAGCTGCGATCAACTCAGCGGTACCGTTGCATTGCCAGGATTCTGGCGAACCCATCAGGCTCCATCAGCAGGAACTACGACATCACTCCCAGGGCCAAAAGCAGCGATGACAGAGGCGATCAGCCTTGCTACCTCCAACGAAGGCTTGTCAGCTGCAGATGTCTTTCATGCAACGACTGATCAAGCTCGCCTCAATCCTGCTGATCTTCAGCGCCATTGGCTGCGGTAAAGACGCTGTGACAGACAACAAGCCAACATCCCAGGCCGTGCAGGGCCAGGCCTCCTGGTATGGGCCAGGGCTCTACGGCAACAAGACCACAAGCGGTGAGATTCTCAAAAAAGGAACGATGACCGCAGCCCACAGCAGCCTGCCGATGGGAACCAAAGTCAAAGTCACGCGCCTCGACAACAACAAAAGCGTGACGGTTGTCATCAATGACCGCAAACCGTTCAAGCAAGGCACAGTGATTGACCTTGCCCACGGCTCAGCAACTGCACTCGACGTTGACAACGACGGCAAGACAGCCGTGGAGATCGAAGTGCTTGATTAAAGACTGACCTCGTGAATCATCAAATCAACGATCTCTGCGCGGCAAGAGAACATCGAGATTAGGCTTCAAGCAATTGACAACTTGAGATGGCAAATTCCGGACTAGACTACTTACTGCAGTTCAGCAAAATACGAAAAAACGAAAGAATAGGGGATATCGAAGCAATTGATTTTAAAGTCATTAATAACGGCACTCAGATGGGCCACTTAATCATCCAAGGCAAATGCCATAAATACAACAAAGGATTTAATACACCAGCTAGTGTCCTCAACTGGAAGATCAGCAAATACTTCAAAAGAGCGTCAAAATCACTTGACTACACAACGGTCCAGAAACTGGCGTTGGAGTGAGATCAGCTCAGGAATCGCTAAAGACGGAACGAAAGTTCTGGCGATACTCACTCAACAAGAACGATCACCAAACTGCTTCGCAATGAGTCCAGCCAATGTGCTGCAGCTCCTTGTACAACGAAATCGCATCCTCATAGCGCATGTTGCGACGAGACTTCAACAGTGCAGGCTGATCCCGAGACAACTTCCTGCCGTGATCGACGAGAACACGAACATCTTTATGGCCACTTTGCGGCTCCCTGTGAAACCTCACAGCCCAGAACTTTTGTGGATCCTTGAGCCAACCGTCCGTCATCAGTTGATTGTTCAGCGAACTTGATGTCTAACGAGTGCTCAGTGCTGGTGCTTGAGTTTGTAACTCCAAGAACGGTTCTCAACAGCCAGCTTCAAGTTACCTAGTAGCACCATATCTGGAGAAAATACAGAAATAAGCCTCAAACACACCAGAGCTAGTGCTGTGGTTTCAGCAGCCAACAGCCAACCAACCAGCAGATCAGATTCAAAAACCTGCCCGATCAGGACCATTTCACGACGACATGACGCGTTCCTGTCCTGGGAGCACAAAGAAAAACTGTCAGCTTCAGCCAGGAGAGTTGAAGGTTCAAGCCTTCACGAGCCCCCCACCCCAAAGAAGTCCTGACAGAGCGCTGAAGCCCAGCACTGCAATGAATTTCATCACTGGCAGAGCAAACAAGCCACTTTAAGAAAGCTGCACCATCCTGATCAGCACTCCACTACGCCTTCACAAGCAGCCATGGAATAACGACTCAAGACCATCACTTGACGCAACTCGATGCCAGCAATGACGATGGAACGAATGAGAGTCTCTCCATGGAATGGATTGTCCGTCCTATTCGTGCCGTCTTCTTCGCAGATGAGCAGGCGTTTAACTGGATTCAGAAAAAGCTAGGCCTGAGCAACTATCAGATGGCAGCCTTAGTTTGGCTCAAGGGCCTGATCATCGGTCTGCTACTGGGATGGTGGCTGCTCTGAGCAGATGCGCATCGTGAATTGACTTGATCAACAGTCGTAGATCAACTCCGACTGCTGTTCACGCCTGATGTCATCGCTTTCTTTCATTTGCGACTCGTCGTAGTCGAGGGCTCGCAAAGAACAAGCCGGTGCTCGATAGGGCAGACGCTTTCCGTCTGCAATTTCTGTGCCGATTGACTGGGCCGAAGCCGTACAGATCACAGTCAAAGTTGTTTCGCAACACTGGCGTGATAACCACGACCAGCGTGCATGTCAGCTCCTGTTTGTGGTTTCCATCACGCGACGACATCAACTGACTTAATTCCACCCCAGGGAGCAATCGTCTTGAAGTGGTTCATCGATGGACGCTGGGGTCAGCGCATGCTCTAAGGCTCCGGGGCTGATCTCCTCAGCCAGCTGCACAAAGCATCAAATGTTGCAGCAAAGCCACAGGGCGCGTTCGTCAACACTTCGTTACTTTCGTTAACATCTACAAAACAGCTGTCTCGTCATGACGTCTTCATCCTCCAACACCCCTGATCCACAGAAGGTTTTCAGTGAAAAGCTCAACGGTCGCGCTGCCATGCTGGGCCTGATGATCGGCCTTGCCGTTGAAGCCATCACCGGAAAAGGAATCATCCAGCAGGTCTGGGGGTTCAACGAATCCACCAAAGGAATCGATTTCTCTGGTCTTCTCAGCTTCTTCAGCTGAATCTTGAGGCCGAAAACCTGATCTCACTGATCATTGTTATTAGGAATCACATCCAAACAAAATCAATTCGAGGCTGGAGTAACCAGCCTCTTTTTTATTCATCTTTGATCGTTGTCGTCAATGTTGCTCCTACACAACACACCCGAACATTGACTTCAAAAACTAACAATATCCAGCATTAACAATAGAACAATTCTGATTATTTCATCATATCCGCCAAAACAAACTTGAGCTGTAGTTCAAGCTGGTCCACAAATCAGCCACAGAGAAGTGCCTGAAACTATTCGAGGACTCTCGTTGAGCTCTGATCAGAGACCGCCCAGCAAGGCAGCCAGCAAAGCCTGTTGGGCATGCAAGCGATTTTCCGCCTGATCAAAGATCCGGCTGGCAGTGCCCTCCATCACCTCCGCACTGATCTCTTCACCGCGATGGGCAGGCAAGCAGTGCAATACGATGGCGCGCGAGTCGGCTTTGGCCAGCAGCTCTTCATTCACGCAGAACCCTTGGAAGGCCTGTTGGCGTTCGAGTTGCTCCTGTTCCTGGCCCATGGAAGCCCAGACATCGGTGTAAAGCGCCTGCGCACCGGCAACAGCAGCAGCAGGATCACTGCTGACGCTGATCTCAGCACCGCCAACAGCGAGGGAACGGGCCTGCTCAAGCACGCCAGGTAGTGGCTCAAATCCATCAGGACAGGCGATGCGTACATTGACGCCCAACAGAGCGCCACAGAGCATCAAGGAGTGGGCCACGTTGTTGCCATCGCCCACATAGGTCAACGTCTGACCTTGAAGCTCGCCAAACGCTTCCTGCATGGTGAGAAAGTCGGCCAGGGCCTGGCAAGGATGCTCCAGATCGGTGAGAGCGTTGATCACCGGAATCGAGGCCCAGTAGGCGTAATCGGCAAGCTCTTGCTGGGCGTAGGTGCGCACCGCGAGCACATCGCAGAAGCGACTCAGCACTCTGGCGGTGTCTTCCAAGGGCTCACCGCGGCCCAGCTGGGTGACCTGAGGATTGAGGTCGACGGTCTGGCCGCCAAGCCTGGCCATCGCCACCTGGAAACTCACGCGCGTCCGTGTGGAGGCTTTGGTGAAGATCAAGCCCAGCACACGGTTGCCGAGATCAATCCGGCGGTCACCACTCTTGAGCTGACTTGCCAGCTCGAGCAATGCCGTTGTCTGCTCAGCTGTGGTGTCCGCCGAGGAGAGGAAGTCTTTGCCGCTCAGTGCTGAGAGGACGGCAGCAACGCTGGTGGTGGCGGACGTCATGGACTGACTTCAAAGGAACGTTATCGGGGAAAAACAGTGAATCCGTCAAGCCTCAGGCAGCAATTGCCTCAGGCATGACGCTTGCATCAAGCATCTCTTTGAGCTCATCGCCTTCAATCACTTCCTTCTCGAGAATCTTCTGAGAGATGGTCTCCAGCAGAGCCATGTTCTGACGCAGGATCGTGAGGGCCTGGTCATGGGCGGTGTCGACAAGAGCTCGCACTTCCTTGTCGATGGCCTGAGCCGTTGCATCGCTGACGGTGCGGCGAGGGTTGTTGTTGCCACCGAGGAAGCGCCCACCTCCCTGCTTGTCGTAGGCCAGTGGTCCGAGGGTTTCACTCATGCCGTAGGTGCCCACCATCTGCTCGGCAATGTCCGTGGCTCGCTGCAAGTCGTTGGATGCACCAGTGGTGACTTTGCCGAACACCACCTCCTCTGCTGAGCGACCACCCAGCAGTGTGGCGATCTGACCTTGGAGTTCTTCCCTGGAATTGAGGAAGCGTTCTTCGGTGGGGAGCTGCAATGTGTAGCCCAGTGCACTCATGCCGCGGGGCACGATCGAGATCTTGGCCACCTTGCTACCGCCAGGCATCAGGTGCCCCACGATGGCGTGACCCACCTCGTGATAAGCCACCACCTTCTTTTCATCGTCCTGGAGGACACGACTCTTCTTCTCCAGACCGGCAACGACACGTTCGATCGCCTCACCGAGGTCCTGCTGCTCCACCTTGGTGCGCATGGCACGGGCAGCCAAGAGTGCGGCCTCATTCACAAGGTTGGCTAGGTCTGCACCTGCAAAGCCACTGGTGGCCTGAGCAATGCGGTCGAGGTCGACCTCGTCGGCGAGCTTCACTTTCTTGGCATAAATCTCCAGGATCGTCTTACGGCCAGAGAGATCGGGACGATCCACCAGCACCTGGCGATCGAAGCGTCCGGGACGCAGCAGAGCGGCATCCAGCACTTCCGGTTGGTTGGTGGCTGCCAACACAATCACCGGCTTGTCCTTGGATGCAAAGCCATCCATCTCAGTGAGCAGCTGATTGAGGGTCTGCTCCCGCTCATCGTTACCGCCGACAACGCCCATCGAGCCAGAACGGCTCTTGCCGATGGCATCCAATTCGTCGATGAAAATGATGCAGGGAGCGTTCTTCTTGGCCTGCTCAAACAGATCGCGGACGCGAGCGGCACCAGCACCAACAAACAGCTCGACAAATTCCGAGCCGCTGATGATGAAGAAGGGCACACCCGCCTCACCAGCGACTGCTTTGGAGAGCAGCGTTTTACCAGTTCCGGGAGGGCCTACTAAGAGCACACCTTTGGGGATACGCGCACCGATCTCGGTATAGCGATCCGACGACTTGAGGAAATCAACGATCTCGGCCAGTTCGTCCTTGGCCTCATCAACACCGGCCACATCAGCAAAGGTGACGCGCGACTGCTCGTCGGGCACGTAGACCTTGGCCTTGCTCTTGGTGAAATTCAGGGCTCCCTGGGCTCCACCGCCGCCCATCGAACGGCGTGCAAAGAACTGGAGCACGAGGATGAAAATCAGCGGGGGAACCACCCAGCTGAGAATCGTGGTGAAAATATTGGGCTTCTTCGGCGGTGCCGCGGCGAACTCAACGCCCTTGGTCTCCAGGCGCTGAGGCAGATCCATATCAAAGATCGGCGTGGTGGCCAGCACCGAAGGCGCTCCCTCTTCGGCTTCAGAGAGCTCGTAACGAATCTGATCTTGTGTGATGTAGGCGCGCTTTACAGCGCCGTCATTCACCTGATCAATAAACAGGGAATAAGGCACGCGCGGAACCTGCTGCATGCCCTGATTGGGAATGAAGCTGCTGAGCAGCAGCAACACACCAAATCCGATTAGCACCAGGTTGAGAATTCCAAAGCGGCGATTGGGGCGGTTGTCGTCCTCGCGGATCGGCATAAATCACGTCCTGTGCTGCCGTCAGGCTAAAGCCGAGATTCCAAGCCCGGTCGCAGCGCGATGGCGGAGAACCGAACGACGCATCATTGAGCTGATGCTCGCCAGCACTGGCAAACCTCGCCATTCTCGAACTAAGCATGGTGAACGGGATGCAATCGGATCCAGGACGCACGAACAGAAAAGAAGCGATCTATCAGTTGTTGCTACTGCTCTGCCTACTGGTGATGGCGAGCTTCGCCTTCCCTCGCATCACCTGGCTAGGAAACCTGGGTTATGCCTTGATTGCGCTGCTGCTCACCCAGCTGGTGATGCTGCGCAAACACGTGCTGAGACTGCACGACCGGATGTATCAGGCACTGGGGATCCTTGCGCTGCTCACTCAGCTTTGGTGGTTATTGACGCCTGTTCACTGGCGCCTCAGTGCCATCCCACTGGTGGTGAGCTGGAGCCTTCTGGTGGGCTGGAGCGTGGTGCGCCTGGTAAAACGACTGGCCAGCGAACAACGCGTGAACACACAGGTGCTGATGGGAGCAGCCGCTGGTTACCTATTGCTCGGGCTGACCTCTGGTTTGGTGATGAGTGGGGTCGAAACGATTCAGCCCGGCAGCTTCGAACCAGTCGCCCTGCCAGGGGCCGATGTGGTGGGCAACACCAGCGTGCTGCATTTCACTCCAGCGTTTGCGCAGATCAACTATTTCGCGTTCATCTGTCTCACGACACTGGGATTCGGCGACATCACTCCGGTTCACCCCTTAGCCCGGATGCTGGCAGTCAGCACAGGAGTGGTGGGCCAGCTGTATCTGGCGGTGGTGATGGGAATTCTGATCGGTCGGTTCAGTTCGGAGCTGCGCAAGAACTGAGTTGCGCCCTTAGCAGCAGGTCTTGGCCAAGGCTGAGGCCTGGCTCAGAGTTCAAACTCAGCACCTGATCCATCGCTGTGAAGCCCAGATCGCCCAGCGGCGTTCGCGCCAACTCTCCACCCAGCAGCTTGGGGGCAATCACCGCGGCAATCTCTTGGACACAACCCTGTTGCAACGCCGCTGAGGCCAGACCCGGGCCGCATTCCCACAGCACCCGGTTGCAACCACGGCGTGCAAGTTCACTCAACAGGAATTCAGGCTCACAGCGATCGAGCCTTTGCAGCTCCACCCCCTGAGCTTGCAAAGCAGCCAATCTGCTGGCCTGAGGCTCCACCGCTTCCGAGAATGCATGGGCCACCAAGGTGGAGGCGACATCCTGCTGCCACAGCTGTGCGGCAGCGGGCAGATCAAGGCTGCGGCTGAGCACAACTCGCAACGGTTCGGGCGTGCGGCGACCTCGGCTGGTGAGCAGCGGATCGTCGGCACGCGCGGTACCACCGCCCACGATCACGGCATCGCATTGCGCTCTAAGTTGATGCACCCAGGCCCGCGCCGGCGGACCACTGATCCACTGACTGGCGCCATTCGGCAGCGCCGTGCGCCCATCCAGGCTCATCGCCCACTTGAGAAGCCCCCAGGGACGACCAGTGCGCACCCGATGCACAAAGGCCCGGTTCTGATGGGCGGCTTCTGGCTCCAGGATTCCGCTGATCACCTCCAAGCCTGCATCGCGCAAGCGTTGCAACCCTCCACCCGCAACCCTCGGATCAGGGTCAGTGAGCGCCACCACAACCCGCTGGATGCCAGCGGCAAGGATCGCCTCGGTGCAAGGAGGTGTTCTGCCCTGATGACAGCAGGGCTCGAGCGTGACCACGATCGTGCCGCCACGGGCGGCTTCGCCAGCCTGCTTGAGGGCTCCAGGTTCGGCATGGGGCTGCCCAGCCCTCGCATGGAAACCCTCACCCACCAAGAGGCCGTCTGAATCCAGCACAACCGCTCCCACCAGCGGGTTGGGGCTGGTGAGTCCTTCCGCCAGAGCCGCCAGCTGTAGAGCCCGGCGCATCCAGGGAATCCAGCGCTGCTCCGGTTGTGCCAGACCCGCCATCAGCTCAGCGGCTCGGTCTGCACATCACGCCATTCAGCCACCACATAGGGAGGCACAGGCATTTCATTGAACACACCGGGCAAGAAGAGACGTAACGGGCGCTTGTTGGTGAGGTCATTCAGCAATGGATCGAGGGCAAATTCCACAGCTGCCTCGCGACCGTCGCTGGCCAGAACCGGGTTATCAAGCGTGATGTCATCGAGCTGCCATTCCTTCACGCCGGCTTGCACCAGCAGCGATGTGGGGTGCTCAAGACGCATCTTGCCTGGGTAGCCAACGATGCGCAGAACCACTGGATTACCCGGCTTGCCTACCCGATAGGCCACGGCTTGCCAACTCTGATAATCGAGATCCCTCAAGCTCTCTAGGCTGCGCAGCATCGGAGCACCGTTTTCATCTTGATGCTCATGCACCTGGGCACTGGCCGCTGCAGGGGTGAGAAGCAGCAGCATCACTGCAACCAGCAATGTGCAGAACAGACGACGCAGCGCGAGCATGAACAAAGCGTGGAAGCTGTGACCATGATTAGTCATGAATCACTCAAAGCGGCGTCTTTGCTGGATCCGCGTCTGGACTCTTGCGGCACTGGTCTGCGCGAAGTCGACGACATGACACCGTCTGGAGACCAGGATGCCGAGCTGAGATTCGGCCCAGGCCAGCTGCGTTACTACGTGATGCGCATCCACCGTCGCCGGCAACCGATCACAGCGATGACCCGGCATCTGCAAGCGACTCAATACCTGAGCTCTCCCGAGGGGCGGCCCTTCTGGATGCTGCTAGCACCGCCCGATACCCAAGGGCCCGTACTCGATGCTTCAGCGGCATGGCTGTTGAAGCTGAACCCTGGAGAAGGCATCAAATTACACGTGGGAACCTGGCACGCAGGTCCACTTTTTGAGGCAGCGTCGGCATCGTTTTTCAACCTTGAGCTTGCGGACACCAACCAGCGCGATCACGAAACGCTGTCGCTCAGTGATCCGCTGGAGGTGGTACTGGTCTGAATTGAACTGAGTTTCTCAAGAGAAATCAGAACTGCCAGGTGACACCGCCGCTCGCGCGCCAGTCCGTTCCACGGTCACCGCCCCACACTTCAGCGCCACCACGCACAAACAGCTTCCAGGAACAGCTGTTGATGTTCGCCATCGTGTAATCCAGACCAGCTTCTATGAACCCCGCTGAGCCCCAGGAATAACTTGCCAATCTGTCTGCGTTGCCCACAACCCCCAGATCGCCATAGCACGTAAGTAATGACAGGCTCGAAAGGTATTCACTGCCGTGATCGCTTCCGGCGTGCGGAATTGCAACCCACCCGAATACACCTGATTAACCACCGCTGAACAGATGGCTACGGCTGTTGTCTCTTCGCCCATCAATTGGAAATAACTGGCAATGCCGAAGTTGATGCCAGTCCACACCTCCAAAGGATGGGTGCCGTTTGGGTCCAGTGGAGTGCCATCGCGGCGCAGGCCGTTAGCCACGCCCAGCGTTCCACCTTCAAAGTTTTCGAAACAAGCTTCCTTCACCGCCTTGAGCGTGCTGCGACTGTTGGCGTCACTCACCACAGGCTCAAGGCCGAGCAGACGAGCATAGAAATCGCCGCAAAGCTGATCAGCCATCACCACCGGCGTGCCGCTTTCGGCATCAATGTCGTAAAACTCGCCGTTCCAAAGCAGCTTGTCGAAATTGCTGCGCGATTGCTCCAGCCAGCAGCCGAACTCATGCTGCTCGGAGGACGTCTCCAATCCGGTCTTGAGCTGCAGCGTCTGGGCGATCGCCAACGCCGCCTCCAGGGCAGCGATCCAAAGTGCACCGCAATAGGCACTCACACCTTTCAAAGGCCAATCGTCGAAGGTCTGATCCGGCGCTCCACCGTTGTCCGGCAGGCCGTCGTCATTCACATCAAAGGTTTTCAGGTAGCGCAGCGCTTCAACGGCAGCTGGCCAGCACTCCGCCAGAAACCTCAAGTCTTCGCCGCTGGGGGCCAGCTTGTAGGTGCGCCACACCTGCAGCACGAAATCGCTGCCGAGATCCTTCCAGAGGTTGCAATCCTGGTAGGCGGTGTAGTTAGTAGCATCCCAGGGCTGCTCATTAGGGGCACCCAGATCATGCGGGGTTGCGCCCTTCACCTTGCGATCAGCTTCCACCCGGCCCTTGCCCTGGGTGAAATACCAGCCGATCGGTCTCTGGGTGGCATCCGCAGCAGGGATCGCCCGGGCAAAGCTGCGCAGCACCGATTTATCCAGCTCCGGCCAAAGCTGCAGCAAGGCAAAGGAGCCATAGAGGCGCACGTCCAAGCTTTCATACCAGGCGTAGTCGAGGCACTCGAGTACGCCGAAACGTCCGTGGGGATCCTCCGGTGATGCCGCACTCCAGAGGCTGCCACCACTGCAGAGGTCGTAGAGCTCATTGAACAGCGCCATCCTCAACGACTCCGGCAGCTCACTGCGCTGCAGCACCGGCTGCTGCCAGGCGTCGATCTGATCCCTCCACGGCTTCCAGTCGCGCAATGCTTCGGCGGCAATCGACGCGGCCTGGTTGCCTCCAGTACCAAAGAAGTCGGTGTACCTGCGCAGGGCTCTGCTGCCAGTGGCAAAGGCCGTCACCGGTAGATCCCAGCTGATCACCACAGGGATCTCGATGCTCTCTCCGGGAGCCAGCTGACAGCGAACCGCTAGGGCTGCACTGAGTGGATCATCGCTGCCACTGCGGCGATCATTGTTGCTGTTGGGGATCGAGCCATCATCGCTGAAGCTGTTCCACAGCTCACTGCCATCACCCGCAGGGTTCCAGCGGCTGCAGCGTTGAATGCTCACGCCTGGTTGCTCGACTGTTGCAATGCACCACTGCCCTTCGCCTTCAGCGATCGGTGCGGAGACATCGCCCTCAAGCAGCAGTCCCCGCAGCGTGCCGTCATCGACATAGCGGTTGCGCTGCCCCTCGGTGCAACCGATCGCCGGGGCGTAGTTGTGCTCCGGGCTGCCGTCATCTCGGAAATGCACTTCAGCCGAGGCATCGGTATTGGTGAACCAACCGCAGCTGTTGCGCCAGCTCAGCATCAGCGAAAGATCCAGCGGCTTCTTGGTGGGGTTGCGCAAGGTCCACACGAACACAGCCACCGGATAACTGGTGCGCTGGTAATCGCCAGGAAGAATCGGGCTGAAGGCTTCACAGCGCACATCGGCGTCGTATACGCCTTCGTACTGCGTCCAACTGAGCGGATAGCGGGCGGCATAGGTACCAGTGCTGCGCCCCCGCGTGCTGGCGGGGTACCAGTCCCATGCCTGAAGTGGATCAGCCGCCTCCGGTCTGGAGGCATCCGCCTGCGGCTTCACCGCAAGGGCATGGGCGCGCCTGCTGCGGCCGTTATCTTCAAACAGCGCGAACTGACAATCGGGCAGCACGCCAAACCAGTGCTCACCACCATCGAGATGCCAGAGGTTGATATTGCCATCGGGAGCCCGGCCGATGCAGCCAGCCCCGAAGCCACCAAGTGGCATGCCGTGATTTGGGCCGTCATCGAGATTGCTGGCATAACGGACCGTGTAGGGCTGATCCCAGTTCAGTCCAAAGGGCCTACTCCAGCTGGCTTGCGGAGCACTCCAGGCTTCAGAACGGGGACTACGGCGCAGCAGCGAACGCAGAGCAGTCAGTCCAAACCGAGCCATGCAGAGGCAGAGAGTCGACCCAGACTGCCAGACCTGAACGGTCTGTGCTCATTGCCAGAGGGAACATGCCGGAATAGCGACAGCAGTGATCGCACTGAACCGGTCTGTTTCAACATCCCTGAATCGAGATCTAAATCTCCTTGGAGGGCAGAACCTGCTCAGCGTCCAACATGGCATCCAACGTCACTGCCGTGCGCACCAGTGATTGATAGCGCTGCAGCACACGCCGGTTACGGTCTAACCAGCGTGCTGCTTCCGCTGGGCCCTCACCCACGCCAGAACTGGTGAAGCCAGAGGGTTCGTCGGCATCCATCAGCTCAAGGTCCTCCTGGCGAGCGATCAGGGCAAGCAGCAGCTCATGCAGTCTCTGACGCCGCTCTGGCTGTGCATTATTCCCAGCCATGCCCGCACCGGTTACGTTCATAGTCTTCCCTCAAATCCCTGTAATTGCTGGTCTGACGCGACAGCAATTCACTGGCTTGCTCGGCCTGGGTTTTGTTGTCACCCGTCTGTTGCGAGGCTGCAATCACCATCCGATTGCGTGCCATTGAGGCACCGAGCGTGTTCATCAGCCTCTTGATCAGGCTGCAGTCCTCCAGGGCATGAACAGAGCCGGCAGACGAGAGCAAAAGCACCAACGCAACAACGACGGGGCGGAGCACAACAGAAGGCCGAATCATTAGCGCCAAGGTACCTCTGAACAGCCGACCTGATCCCGATCAGGCAGAACCACGGCCTGGTGAGCCATTCATGGTCATGGTGTCGACATGGAGGATTGCAATCCTCCGCGACCCCCTACACCCATGCACAGCTTCTTTCGCTGCAGGGTGCTGACGGGCCTGACGGTCTTGCTCGGCAGCCTCGGCGCATCCGCAGCGGTAGCCCAGGAGCTTTACACCCTGGAAACCACCTGCAGAAGCGCAGGTCAAACCCACTCCTGCACTGTCGTGGCATCCAATGTCGACGACACCACTGAATACGTCCACAGCTTTGGCTCTGAGACCGTGAGTTATCGCGTGATCGATGATCCCTATGTGCGTATCGAAGGCCGAGCCAGCAACACGAAACCGTGGAGCTCAGTCAAGAACGCAACGATCGATTTCAAAGCAGAGGAGCTCTGTTTCAACAACGAAGCCTTCTGCGTGAAAAACACCAAATATCTCGCCGATGTGTTGGTAGGCAGCGGTGATGCCATGCAAGGCCGCACCAAGGTGGGCATGGTCTTCGCTGCCAATGGCCGCGTGGATGTGGCGTGTTTTGACAACGGCTGTGAACGACTGAAGGAGGCTATCAGACGATGACAATCAACACTCGCCGATCCTCTAGACATCGTCTCGCCGGCCTGCTGGGTCTAGTTCTGGCACTGCAACCAGCGGCTGGATTAGCAGCCATCGGTACTGAATCAGCAGCCACCCCAAGCGCCACTGAGGACATCCAGCTGGCCCAACGTCGCGGCGGTGGCGGGGGTTCGCGTGGCGGCGGCTCTCGAGGTGGCTCTCGTAGCAGTTCACGCGGCTCTCGCAGTAGTTCCCGCAGTAGCTCCAGAAGTGGTGGTCGCACTGGCTTCAGCAACTACAGCGGAAGTCGCTCGGGCAACCGTTCTGGCAGCCGTTCGAGCAGTCGTCAGGGCACGAGGCAGACCACGCGGAGCAACCGCCAAGGCCAGACACGCACCAACAGCGCGAACCGCCAAAGCAACCGGCAGGGCACCAGGAGCGACCGCCAGAACCAGGTGCGCAACAACAGCTCCAACCGCCAGAACAATCGCACCGACCGCGTCAACTCGCGTCAGAACAACCGTACGGACCGCCTCGACAATAGGAGTAAGACGCGTCGTGATGCAATCAACAACTGGGATCGCTACGGCAACGGTTGGTACAGCGGCAACAACTGGTACAACAACCGCCCCTGGAACAGCGGTTGGTACGGCGGTTCCTACTACAACAACTGGGGCTGGTACCCAGGCCGGGCAGCCGCCTGGGGCGTGGCAAGCATGGCCACCTTCGGGGTGATCAACAGCCTTGTGAACACTGCCCAGAGCAACGAGGTGAGTTACATCGTTGTGCCCGACTCGGAGTACTCCCTCTACTACCCCAGCGTCACCGCCACCGGTGACACTGTGACGTTTGAGGCCGACGACGGCGACTACACGGCAAGGTTCTACGCCGATTGCCGGCAAGGAACCATTAACGGAGGAACGCCTAACAACGGCAACGAAGCCCAGCTGCTCAATGCCGCCTGTCAGGTGGCGTTCGGTCAGTAGGCCTCATCATCAGGAGCATTTGCAGGGGCCATCAGCTCCTGCAAATGCTGCTCGGCCTGGGGCTCCAACTGCACCGGGCAAGCGTTGTAGGTATGCGCTCGATCCACTCTGGCTAGTACAGCATCACAAGCCTGATCCCAACCCTCAATGGAGAGGTCCCGATAAATCCTTTCAACGGTGGCCAAGGGTGATCGAACCAGATCGGCGTAGTCCACTTCCACCAGCTGACCGGCAGGAATTATGGGTCGCGCTGATTCAAAAGCTTCAAGCAACAAACGGTGCGCCATTGCCGTTTCCTCCACCTGCCGCTGCTGATCAGGAGCCGGCTGCAGGCCGATGAGATCCGCCAGTTTCTGCTTTACCAACGTCAGGGAACGGACTGCATCAGCAGGGTCTCGTTTCATCAAGACAAAACGTGCCTTGGGGAACAGGTTTAACAACAAGGGCACCCGAGCGGTATGCGCTGGATTTTTAATCAATAAGTGCCGCTTGCCTTCGCCATCATGCACCCAGGTGATCCGGGTGAAGTGCAACAGCTGCTGCTGAAATTCTCGGGTGGTTGACAGCGTGCAGCGATGGAAGTGCCTGAGGTAATCCTGCGGGAAAGCCACTCCAGCCATGTGGGAATCCATGGTGAGCCGAGCTAAACCAATTTCATCTTCCTGAGGATCCAGAGCGCTCCAAGGCACTGCATCGATCGGACGTGTCGCTGTCATCAAGCGATTGAGAACAGCAATGATCCATGGCTTCAGCACAAGAGCGACCTGCGGAGCCACGGTGAGAGCGTTCCTGGCCGTGGCTGCGCCGGGATCCGCCGCCATTAACTGATGGAGATAAGTGGTACCGCTACGCCAGTGACCGAACACGATGACCGGATCGTCAGGCAGCTCAAGGCGGTTTAAAGCCCGGCCCCAGAAAAGTGACTGCAACCAGGCGAAGGGCTGAAGCAACAAACCACCCAAACCGAGATGAAGGCCTCGCAACAACCGATTAGGGGCAGGCCGGGTCATAGCCAGAGCTGCCACCAAGGTGGCAGGTGGGATACACCCACCTGCCACTTGACGATCGACGCAGCGCTGGATTTTCACAATTGATACGCGTGCTTTTTAAGAATTTATGCTAATGGGCGAAAAACACATATTGTGCATATGTTTTGAGACCTTCCTTGACCAAAACCGCTGCCACTACTGGACAGACCCTCCAACTGTCAGCGGACGCCCAAGCCCAACAGAGGATGGATTCCCCCTTTCACTCCGCCAGCGAGCTTAAACAGCTGTTCAAACTGATCGGCAAGTCCTTTGACGCCGTTCAACTCAGCCAGGGGAGGCTGCAGGGGAGATTCAGGGTCGCCAACCTCGGCAGCATTGTTGTCATTGAGCTGAAAACCAACCAGCGCTTACTGCTGAACGGAGAGCGGGGTCACGACTGCATGAGCTTTAGCTTCGAGGCCACAGGATTGGCCGACGAGCATCGTTTGTTCAATATTCCGATCGCGCCATATTCCCTCAATGGGTTTCGGCAAGGGCAGATTGAAGCACATTTCCAGCTCTCAGCCCACACCACAACTTATCTGGCGGTCTTATCAACCACTCACTTCAATGCATTTCTAAGACATTGCGACTCAGAAGATCTCATTGATCATCTGGAAACGAACAATGCAATTCAAGTCTCTCCTTCAGTGCATGCGCAATTTCGCCAAACCTTTGAATATCTCCTTAAACATCAGCCCACCACGTCACAGCAACGCAGTCAGGCAACCAATCATCTTTACCGTTCATTCCTGAATACAATTTCCAACAAAGTAGATCACAAGTATTTAGCCTACAATCCCTCACCCAGACAAAGACTCGTCAGTGAATTCGTAACTTGGGGTTTCAAAAATGCACAGCAAGACTGCAATCTTGACCAAATCAGTGAATTCCTCTTCGCTTCGAGACGCACCTTAATCCAAGGGACAAAGGAATCATTTGGCATGGGGCCAATGGAGATCATGAAACGAGTTCGGCTCGAGCAAGTGAATTGGATTTTGCGCTCGCCAAATGCACGTGCAGAAAAAAACTTAAGGACGATCACTGAAATCGCCCAGCACTACAAATTTCAAAGCCGTGGACATTTTGCCAAGTCATATCAGCAAGTTTTTGCTGAAAGTCCAAGTGAAACCTGGTTGAAATCAGCAAACCAGTAACAATTGTTTCAGGTCCCATTTGTGCGCACCTGACCAGCAAACCAATGGCTGGCGAAAGCAAGTTGGCTACCAACGGAAGGATGACACTGACACTGCACTCCTTTCATCCATGAGCTTTAGCCAACACATTGATGGTTCGATCCTGCCGTTTCCCTCCAGGCCGTCGGGAAGTAAGGCTGGAACGACGATGCAGGAATCAACATACAGTCCACTTCCTGCTCCCAAGTACCTTCCGGACGATGCACCCAACATCCTTGTTGTACTGATTGACGATGCCGGCCCTGCGCTGCCGGATTGTCTTGGTGGTGATGTGCACACGCCGAATCTTCAGGCTGTGAAAGACGCGGGCGTGGGTTTCAATCGCTTCCACACCACAGCGATGTGTTCACCGACGCGGGCATCTCTGTTGACTGGTCGCAATCACACCTTTGTGGGCAATGGCCAGATTTGTGAATTAGCCAACGACTGGGACGGCTATTCAGGCAAGATTCCAAAAAGCTGTGCACTGCAAGCCGATGTTCTGCGCAACTACGGCTACGCAACAGCGGCGTGGGGCAAGTGGCACAACACACCAGCCACGGAAATCACTGCTGCTGGCCCTTTCGACAACTGGCCAACCGGCCTGGGATTCGAATACTTTTATGGCTTCCTGGCAGGTGAAGCCTCCCAATATGAGCCGCATCTGGTGCGCAACACCACGGTGGTGATGCCACCGAGTAGCCCAGAGGAGGGCTACCACATCAGTGAAGACCTGGCTGACGACGCCATCAACTGGCTACAGACCCACAAGGCCCTCCGCCCCGATAAGCCCTTCTACATGTATTGGGCCTCCGGAGCCCTGCATGGTCCTCACCATGTGAACAAGGAGTGGGCCGATAAATACAAGGGCAAGTTCGATGAGGGTTGGGATGCCTACCGCGAACGCGCCTTCAAGAACGCCAAGGCTAAAGGCTGGATTCCGGAGAACGCCCAGCTCACGCCACGCCACCCGCGGATGGCAGCCTGGGACTCAATTCCTGATCACCAGAAACCCTTCCAGTCGCGTCTGATGGAAGTGCTGGCTGGCTTTGCTGAGCACACTGATCATCAAGTTGGTCGAATCCTCTCCGAAGTTGAACGGCTTGGCTATGAGGAAAATACCCTGGTTGTCTACATCTGGGGCGACAATGGCTCCTCAGGAGAAGGCCAGGATGGCACCATCTCTGAGCTGCTTGCTCAGAATGCCATTGCCACGGAGATCGACGAGCACATCAAGGTGCTCGACGACCTCGGGGGACTGGATGCCATTGGCTCCCCGCTGGTCGACAACATGTATCACGCCGGCTGGGCCTGGGCCGGCAGCACACCGTATCAAGGTCTGAAATTGATGGGGGCTTACTTCGGAGGCACCCGCAACCCGATGGCCATCAAGTGGCCTAAGGGCATCAAGCCTGATCCCAAGCCTCGCGCCCAGTTCCACCACTGCAACGATCTGGTACCGACGATCTACGAACTGGTGGGAATCACTCCACCCAAGGTGGTCAACGGTGTCACGCAGGATCCCGTGCACGGCACCAGTTTTGCCTATGCCTTCAATGCCCCTGATGCTCCTGGCCAGCTGAAGACCCAGTTCTTCGACATCTTTGGGTCACGTTCCGTTTACCACGATGGCTGGATCGCTGGTGCCGTAGGGCCTCGCCTGCCCTGGGTGCAGGGAGTCGACCCCGACATCCTCACCTGGTCACCCGACACCGACGACTGGGAGCTCTACAACCTCGAGGAGGATTGGAGTCAGAGCAGGAACATCGCAGATCAGCATCCCGAAAAATTGCAAATGCTCAAAAATCTGTTCCTGGTGGAATCGGCCAAATACAAAAATCTTCCGATTGGCGGTGGCCTCTGGACCATCATCTTCCACCCCGAGATGAAGGTGGCACCGGAAGCAACATCGTGGGAATTACCAGGCACTATTACCAGAATTCCAGAGCCCTGTGCACCACGTCTCGGCGCGCTCGACAACAAGGTCTTGATTGACATGGAAATCCCAGAGAATGCCAGTGGCGTGCTTTACAAGCTTGGTGCTAATTCGGGCGGCCTCACGGTGTTCATGGATCAGGGGATTCTCACCTATGAATACAACCTATTCATCATTGAACGCGTCAAGCTGCGTTCCTCTGAGCCACTTGCGGCAGGGCGACACCAACTGGAAATCCTGACCCAACACACTGACGACAACCCAAGGGGACCATTGTCAATCAAGTGCACACTCAATGGCAATACGCTGATCGAGGGCATTGTGCCAAGACCAGCAGCTTTGATCTTCACGGCCAATGATTGCCTTGATGTTGGCCAGGCACTGGGATCTCCGGTTTCAATGGAGTACCGCGAGCGTGCGCCATTCAAGTTCAACGGCACCATCCACACCATGAACGTGGAGTACCTCTAATAAGTCAGTTGGCCAACATCATTGGTGCGAACGATTATTTCTGGAGCAGACCTCTTAGGGAGTCTGCTCTTTTTCTTTGAGCTCCAGGCTCAAAAAGTAATTCAAAAATGTACGCACCAGTGCCACAGCACCAAGCTGAATCAACGCCGATGCTTCGCGGCTGATGGTGGTTTGGACCACATCAGCACCAAGCTGAAACTCCAGAGCCAGAGCTACCCATCCACCGAAGGTCAGGCGTGCAGCGGTCAGCGGTCCCCGCTGCAAGAGATGCGGTGGAATCGCCCGCAGACGCAGCGGCCCGCCGCGACTGAACACCGCGATCAAACCAACCGCAACAGAAAGCACCGACAGGTACTCAAGAATCAGGCGCAATGCTTCGGCTGAATGCGTCAGCAGGTGTTCAGCCCATTCCATCAAGGATTGCTCGCAGTTTGGGGTGATTGTGAATGGCAAAGACAACGATCACCAGTTGCTCAACAGCAAAACGCTGCAATCCAGCACGATCGGGAGCAGTTCAGGGTGACGTGATCTACGGCGATTTCTACCCTGACGACAGCGGTCAGCCCTTCCCACACGGATGAGCAATACCAATACGGAGCTGGCCAAAACCCGAAATCGAGCGGCGGCGGAGCGCACAACCCTGGCCTGGATCCGAACAGCCCTGGCTCTGATCAGTTTTGGATTCGGACTCGACAAAATCATCAGTGCCATTCGCGATGCTGGCGGCGAAGCCAACAGCGGCAACGACATTGGCGTGCAGCTGATGTCGATGGGATTCATCGGAGTTGGCATTTTCACGTTGCTGATTGCCATGAGGCAGCACAAACGTGAACTGGTGCGCTTGCGCAATGACCCGTACCTCTACCGCGATGAGCCATCGCTCTCGATTGCTACCGCAACAGCTGTGCTGGTGATTGGTGTAATTGCCTTTCTGCTGCTGCTGTCTGGCTTTATCTGAGCTCCAAGCCCTTTCCAGTCCACTTCCGAATCTTCCTCTGTTCTGATGTCAATCCTGATTTCTCTGGCCCTGTTTTTCATCATGGTGTCTCTGGGCCTGAATCTGCCCAGCCTGCAGTTCGACTTGCTGAAACACAGACCAGCACTGATCGTGCGCGTGTTGTTAGCAACCTGCGTGGTCTTGCCACTGGCGGCTTTGCTGCTGCTGCGGACCCCACTCGGACAAGGGCTGTCTCCTGCAATCACAACAGCGGTGATGCTGATGGCGATCTGTCCTAGTGCGCCGATGATCGCGCTGAAGAGCAAGAAGCTGGCGGAAAACCCTGAACTGGCAACAAGGTTGCAGTTCTGGTCTGCCTGTGCCGCCATTATCAGTGTGCCGCTATGGGTCACTCAGCTGCCATTGGAAGCGGGGGAGACCATCTGGAGCGTCTCCGCCAGGGACGTCGCCTTCCAGGTCTTCACCGTGCAACTGATTCCGCTGCTTGTGGGCGTGTCATTGCGGCGCTGGTGTGCGGAATGGTCTGAGCGCTGGAATCCGGTGATTCAGAAAGGCGCGAGCATCCTCCTGCTGGTGCTGCTGGCCCTGATCCTGATCGTGGCGTTGCCGAAGGTGACGCCGATGTTAATCAGCAACCTCAGGGGTGCCTTGCTGATGTTCGTCCTCTCCTGGATCGGCATTTCTCTCGGGTATGTCGTCGCAGGTGACGACCACGACGAACGCAGCACACTTCCTTTAGTGCTCTCCATGCGTAATCCAGGCCTTGCCCTGCTCATCATTCAAGGCATGGCTCCGAACGCCATTGACCTCAAAGCCGCAGTGGTGGGGTACGTCGTCATGACAGCAGTGGGTACAGCACCATTCATGAAATGGCGCCAGGCCAATGCATCCCAGGAACAGATCACAGGAGACGCTTAGACCGAAATCTATGAAAACCTCATCTGATCAGGAGCAGTTGCTGAAGCAGAATCCTCGCAAGGGAGCCGACGTGGCTTCCTTGCTGCTGGGAGCTGTAGTCGGCTACGCCATCAATCTGAACATACCGCTGCTCGCAGACGTCACGGTCAGCTGCATCGTTTTGATTTTGCTGAGCCGACTACGCAATCGCTTGAAAACAGCAGCGCAATGGTGGGGAAGTATCGGGCTCTGCTCAGGAAGTTTTCTTGGAACAGCAGCCTCGATGGTGAACGAGATGCAGCAAGGAAGTACTGCAGCAGCTGCACACTCACCTTGGGAACGACTATTCCTTGTCGTCTTACTGGGAATCACGGGCGTGTTTGCTGGTCGTCGTGTGGGCATCACCCCCAACGCTGTGGAAGGCCGATCAATCGGAGACCTGCTCAGGTCGCTCAGCGGAACATTCACCGGAGTCTTTGGAGTTCTAGTAGCGATTGCTTTTGTATTCAATGGCCTTGAAGAAGCACGAACACTCTCCAGCAGGCTCACCACATCACTAACCATCATCATTCTCGGCCTGGTAGGCCCTGGCTGGATCAGCCACCGTCTCAAAATCTATCAACGCAATCATCCGCATTAAGCCAATCATCGGCCATAAAAAAGTGATGCTGCTCAGGAGAGCAACATCACCATCCAACAGCTGATAATCGATTCAATCAGCTTTTCTTGGCATCAGTCTCCTTGGGATAAATCTCAAGAGTCACCTTGTCAATCTGTGCGCCATAGGCGCTGTAACGACGGGGCCCAATGGTCTTGACCGTGACCGCCGAGCCACGGTCAAGACCAACATCAGCGCCTTCATCAATCGAGAATCGAGACGCGATGGTCTGATCAATGCGACCAAGTGCAACCACTTGATCGTTGATCTTCATCCGCACATCGACGCCTTTACCAACACCACCACCGTCGTAGTCGATCTCAAAACGAAGCTGAGATTGACCGACTGGCAAAGGCTGATTGCTGGTGAAGGTGTAAAGCTTACCCATGTAGTTGTAGGTGTAAGCAGGCACATTGTTCTCCACATACAGAGACCAGCCACCAAAGCGACCGCCCTGGGAGAAGATCACTCCATTCTCTTTCTGGCCTGGCGCTGCTCGGACTAGGCATGGCCTGCTGGGAATCCCCCTGTCCATTACCAGCAAAACGAGGACTGCTGGTTTACAACTGCAGCGCCGCAGTGCTTCTCATCACACTGGGATCGAAGGACCTCTCAGGCGGGGCGGCGGTCTGGGCCGGTGCCCTCATTCACGTGATTCTTGGCGGATTGATGATTCGAGATCAGTTCGCCCATGTCTCAAGCTGAATCGGCTGCACAGCGGAAGCCCATATGGCAAGTTGCCGTGTCGGTGGTCTGTCCCATCAAGGCTGCCGGCCTGAAGCGGTGGCAATAGTTCTCGGCACAGAGAAATGATCCGCCCTTGATGATCCTGCGCTCCTGTTCACCCTTGGCAACGGGGAACAATGTGGAGGTCCACTCCCACACATTGCCGCACATGTCGACCAGTCCGTAGCCGTTGGGAGGGAATGACCCCACGGGAGACGTCCAGAACCATCCATCCGTTTGTTCGTTCGCCCAGGGGAAAGGCCCCTGCCAGACATTGGCCAGCCACTGACCATCGGGCGTCATCTCTTCACCCCAGGAGTAGTTCTGCTTCACTAGACCACCTCTGGCAGCCACCTCCCACTCTTCAGCGGTTGGCAGACGTTTGCCCACCCACTGGGCATAGGCCAGCACATCGTCGTAGGCGAGATGCACTACAGGGTGATCCATCAAGTCGTCGATTCCTGAATCAGGCCCTTGGGGATGCCTCCAATCGGCTCCCTCAATCAAGGCCCACCACGACATCGGTTGATTGCGATCGACCGAAGACGGAGGCGGAATGAACACCGCCGACTCTGGATTCTGCTGATCCGGTGGAAGATTCGGATACAGCACAGGATCTGGTGGCTTTTCCGAAACGGTGACGTAGCCGGTCTCCGAGACGAAACGCGCAAACTCGGCATTGGTCACCGGAGCGGCATCGATCAAGAATGAGCGGATCTCAATTGAACGAACTGGGGCCTCCTCCGGATAAAAAGAATCAGATCCAATTGCATAGTTACCTGCGGGGATCGTGATCATCTGATCGCGTCGCTCAGCCATGTCAATGAATCAATCAATTAATCAATTAATTCAGGGTATTGAGGCGAAGAAGAGAGAGAGCTGCAAACATCACAATTTGTGAGCAGACGTGAAACCCCTTTAAAAGAAAAAGCACCTCGTTCAGTCAAATCGACTCAAGCAAGATGCTTCGGTCTAGTCCGATCAAATCCTCAGACTAATTCAGCCCCCTGTTGGGAACAGGAATTGAGCCTGAAGCCGGAATGTCCAGTCACCGGCCAGCGTTTCACCACCAATCTCAGGCTTGACAAGATTGTAATAAGCACTGAGTGACGTATTGACGGGCTGGGTGCCAAGCTTAAAAACACGTCCAACACCTGCACCGACAGGAACCATCCAGCCTTTATTGTCTTCATTCATCCAGTTGGCGGTAATAATTGGCGAACTTGTGAGATACCAACCTTTAGGAAGGTTGTAATTCAGAAATGGCTGGATCAACATCTTGTTGACATCTTTTTTGCCACCACCGGCGAACGACCAAACATTATTAATTAAACCACCTGCAACAACTTTTCCTTTGCTATAAACCAGGACCCCTGTAGGACCACCACTCCAGCGCCCCGAGGAAAGCCTGGAATCAGTTGCGGAGGGAATAATCAAGGTTGGACCCACCCCGACGGTGAAATTCCCCTTCAGAGTCGGCACAAAAAAGACCGAAGGATTGATATCACCCAAGCCTTGGATACTTGTACTACTGGCAAAAGGCTGGGAAATAAACGGCACAATCGTTCGAGTCACCAGCGTCAACCCTTCGCTCACCTTGAAGGGAACAACGGGTTGCACGTTGACAACGTTCTGAGTCTGGTCGTGCTTGGCATCCGGATCAAGCACATTCGGAGCCCATTGGGAACCGGGGGTGCTGTTCCACTGAATGGGGAGGCTGATCAAGCTGGCAATCGGGTTCTGCGCCGCTTTGGCTAACGAAGCATCCTCTGCAGAGGCTGATTCGCCAGGAGTCACTGTGACCGGCTGATTGTCAGTACCAGGCTCTTGCGAGTCAGCTGGTGCCTGTGCAAAGTCACCTAAGACGAGCGGCGTGAAATCAAATTCAACGATCTCATCAACCAAAAACTCCGACGGCTCTCGCGCTTCAACAGCCGAGGGGACCAGAAGGGCCGCAAAACTCAACAAGCCTATGAAGCGAAGACTTTTACGAAAAAGCGGGCCCATCAACTCTAACTAAAAACACGCGATTTTTAATACCTTTCCGCAATAAGGCAAGGCCTTCTCTCAAAAAATGTGCACGATTGGGATCAAATCAAGCTGCAAGACGTCAACCTGGCTCCTACGGTTCGACCAATCTCCATTGTCCTTGTGGTTCGCTACCTGCCCCTCGCACTCCTCACACTGCTGAGCGCTCTTTGCGTCGAGTCCAGAGCACAGCCCAAGCATGAGCCCACTGAGACTCAAGTCGACAAATCAGACGTTGCTGCGCTTAATGAATTTATTAACCAAGGCCATTTGGGTGTAGGCGATTCAGCCAATCAACCCAAGCCAAAAACTCTGAATTCTGAGATCAGCAAAGGGAACGACTCCGACTCAAAGGATGTGATGGAACCCTTGGTCTTGAGCCAATCCAACGACAGTGATTCTGAAAGCGAGGACGACCAAGAGAAGGAAGATTCCTGGCGCATTTATCTCGACCTTTACGCATTCCTGCCGCCCATAACCAACAGCACATCAACAATTGAAGGCAATACAACAAAGGTAGATCTTCCTTTGTCAGACGTGATCAAGTCACTCGATGAGGCATTGACTTTAAAAGCTCAATTTGAATACGGCAGACTGGGTATTTTAGCTGCAATGAATTACGCAACCCTATCAGCGTCAACCACGCAATCATCCTTTTTAGAAACGCAAAACCCACTAAAAAACAGGCTAGGCATTGCTCCATCCCTACGAACACGCACGATTCGCATTCAAGGCGATTTAGATGTTGACGTTGATGCCAACCAAACAATTTTTGATCTTGCGATGCGTTACCGGGCTGGCGCCATTCAAAAACCACGCATGGAAAAAGGCAGTACAAGTTTCCTTGGTCTGGTGGGTGCAAGATTTATTGATGCGAATTTATCGACAGACTTCAACATCAAAGGCAAAACAGATGTCACTGTAGAAGGAGTCAAAGTCAGTCGATCAAACTCCAGAGAGCTTGAAAGATCCTCTAACGCAAGCTGGGGAAATACTTGGGTTCAGCCAATGGTGGGAATGTTTGGCACTTACGCAATCAGTGAAGATTGGCAGGCTTTTGCTTATCTCGACGCAGGCGGTTTTGGCCTGAGTGGTAGTCAGGATCTAAGCGGAACAGCCCAGGCTGGCATCGCTTATGCACTTGGAAATTCTGCTCAGATTTCGCTCTCCTACAAATACTTTGGAATTGCTTATTTTGAAGGAGGTAGTGAGAACAATGGTTACAGCTCCTATCAGAGCGGAGTCAACCTTGGCCTGCGCTGGCTGTTTGATTGAACTCCGCTACGAGAGGAAACGCATTGTTCAGTGGTTGAGGCTTGCGGCCACAGCCACTGCTGTCTTGGATCCACTGGAAATGGCGCCTTCAATAAAGCCGCGCCAACCCTCGCCATGGTCACCCGAGGCAAAGAACAGATTGTTGTCTGGCTTCGGCAGTTCATCAGCGAAGCGCACAAAGGTGCCGGGCCGATACGTGCACCAACTCCCCTGGGAGAGAGCATCACTTCCCCAGTCATGCCCGAAGGTCGACAGCAGCCGAGTACCCGGCACAAACTCCTCAAGAACAGGTTGCCAATCGGCAACTGATCGTTCCAGTGCATCCGGCTCCAAACTGAAACCGGCCAACACAGAGCGCTGATCACCGCGCTGATAGGTGAAGCTGCCAACGAGTGCAGACTCGTTTGATCTGGCCAGAGTCATCACCGCGCCTGGATCGCCCTCGACTTCAAAAAACACCTTGGCTCCACCGCCCACATGCTTGAGCTTTGAAGCCTCTACTTTCACTGGCTTCAGTGGGGGATCAAACGCCACGTTGTGAAGCACATTCAGCGGCACGGTGACCACAGTGCGCTTGGCATTCACCTGCTCACCAGCTGCTGTCGTCACCATCACCCCGTTGGCCGTTTGCTGCACGGATGTCACGCTGGTGTCGAGCATCACGTCGAAGCCACCATCACTGGCCATCGCTTGCACCAGAGCGCCAGTGCCACGCTTGAGTTTGTAGCGGGCTGCTGAGTCGTTGAACAGGGAATAGTTCCACCCCGTGAGCGACCAACAACGCATCATCTCCAAATAGGAGGCATTCTGGGGCTGATTCATCGACAGAATCTCGAGGAAGCCACCGATACTGGTTCGCTGTAATGGCGTCAGATCCAGAGCAGCTAGACGATCGGCCACACTCAAAGAATCGCGTTGCTCGATCGCAGGCCAGTTGTAATGGGAGTCGTAGGGTCGTTCCCACACTTGTTGGGCTTCAGCGAAGAACTGCTCAAACCCTGAGACAAACTCAACGAGTTGATCCTCGCGCAACTCCTGAACCTGCCCGTCCATCTTGATTGCCACCCGCTCGGCGACACAGCCAGGCGTTTCCTGAATCTCCAGGCCATAGCGTTCCTTTTCGGCCCACACAAAGGGTTGGGTCCAGTGAATCCAGGTGCCACCCAGCTCCACGTGAAATCCATTGCGATCGGTGCTCCAGGTGCGACCACCCAAACGATCGCGCGCCTCGAGCACTAGCACGTTCAATCCACGCTTCCGCAGATCACGGGCAGCGGTGACGCCGGCAAAGCCACCACCGATCACCACCACATCAATGGTTTTCATCGTTTTCATACCAAAATCAGAGCAGTGGTCTGACTAAATCCCATCGGGCGAGATGAATTCACCCGAAAGCAATCAGTGCAGAGTGTGGCGAAGAAAGCAGATCAGACCTTTTCGATATCGCCAAGTTTCCAGGTGCGGTCAAACCACTCCTGCCCCGGGCCATAGAGACGGAAAATGCCGAACCATCCCTTGCCTGGCACGGTCTTCACCCAGTTGGCCTCCATCCCAGCTGGTGCTTGCGGGCCGAAATAGAGATCAATGCTGCCATCAGCATTTTTCACCATATCGGCGTTGCGCTTGTTGTTCTTGCTGGGGTAAGGCATTTCGCCGGTCTGCAGCATTGAACGCGTCTGAGGGTCATAGACCACAAACGACCAGAACTTCTGAGCCGGAGGATTCGCTGGAATATTCAGTTTGTAGGTGTTGGAGCCATTGAGATAAGCACCACTGCCATCTCTCGAGCTGAAGGCGTACTGAGACCCCACCCCAGGAATCTCGAGAGCCATGGCTGGTGTGTTCACCGTTGCCAGATAGAAAAACAACGTGCGGCCATCCATGTCACGACCACCGTTGCCCTTGTTCACCAGATATTCATGACTGCCGCCCGGGAAGCCGGTCTGCCAGTACCCAGCCTTGCCGGGGTAGATGAAGTTCTTGTGATCTTTAGGGCCGAACAGAATCGAACGCGCCGTGACGTTGCCGATGGCGACGGCCTCGGTGAGCAGCGCTTTCTGCTCCGGTGAAGGGTTGAACGGCTTGCCTTTCTCAATCCCGATCGACGATGCCATACCCAGCAGTTCAGGAGAGAACAGCTCGGAAGGCTCCCGTTGAATTACCTCATCAAGCTCCTCATAGAACTTGAAGTTGTTGGCATGGATCGTGTTGGTCTCCCAGTCCGTGAGGTTCTTGAAGTTGTTGGCTGGAGGATTGGCTCGTAGTGCGTAGGGGTAGACCTTCAACCCACCCTTGAAGGCTTTTCTGGCGGTATCTGTTTTGCCCTCATCATCGAGAAAACCGCGCAGGATCAACCAGTTGATCTTGCTGGGAGTGTTGGCCACGAAATAGCCATCGGTGTTGGCCGGAGTGGTCTGCCCTGGACCAACAATCAGATATTTTCCGCCCTGACCCCGGTCTGGTCCCGGGCCACCCATGTCCACCACAAAGCGGAAGAAGGCATCGTTCACCGTGCCGGGGCCTGTGCCAGCTGGCACCTCAACCACAATTGGACCGTTGGAGAGATCCAGGAATGCCGTGGCGTAGACAGTGTCGGTATTGCCGGTCAACCAGAGCGAACGGGAACTCATCAGCTCTTCAAACAAGCCGATATCGCGGTTCACCTGCATGCCGTAGCCATCACGGTGCCCCACGTAGAGCATCTCGAGCGATGCCGCCGGCATGAAGTTCAGGAAGGTCTGCACACCACGGCCAAGATCCACCTGACGGCGGGCTTTAGCCATCGTGTCGTCATCAGGGAATCCATCGAAATAGTTGAACTTACCGATCCGGGTCTGCACCCTGTCGGGTGTCAGCACATCCTTAGGAATGGTGGTGTTGTAGCCCTTGGGGACGACATCAGCGGCCTGCAAGGCTGAACCGCTGCAGGCAAGCAACAACGCGGAAAGGAGAGCGGAAGGAAAACGAGTGAAAGGAGTCATGGTTGAGAATGAATCGAGGTGTTGATGGGTTCGGGTCTCAACCGAGAGGCTGAATGTCGTTGAGCTGCCAGGTCTTATCGAACCAAGGCTCCAGCGGTCCGTAAAAACGGAAAAGTCCAAACCATCCCTTACCGGGAATGGTCTGAATCCAGTTGGCTTCCTTACCCTGCGGCGCAGTAGGGCCGAAGTAGAGATCAATGCTGCCATTGGCGTTCACCACCATGTCTTTATTGCGCTTGCTGTTTTTGCTAGGCAGCATCTGGGGCGTTTGCAATTCGGAGCGCGTCTGGGGGTCGTAGACCACCATCGACCAGAAATCCTTGGCGGGCACGTTGGCATCCACCGTGAACTTGTAGTTCTTGCTGCCATCGAGATAGACGCCATCGGCATCAGTCGCCACCACCCCGTACTGGGATCCGGCAGCGACCATCTTCAGCACCATGGCCGGCGTATTAACGGTGTAACCCCAGAAAAAGTTGCTTCTGGCATCAAGATTGCGGCCACCCCTACCGCCATCGATCAGCCATTCATGGCTTCCGCCAGCAAAAGGACTGAACCACTGCTTACCTTCATAGAAATAGACGTCGCGATTCCGAGGCTTACCCATGTCGGAGCGCACATAGGCAACTCCCACCTGCACGGCTTCCTCGAGAATCCTGCGATCCTCAGCACTGGGGTTGAAGGGTTTGCCTTTTTCAAGTCCGATCGCCGAAGCCAGCCCGAGCAGTTCAGGGTCAAACAAATCGACCGGTTCACGCTGAATCACCGTGTTCAGCTCTTCAAAGAAGTGGAAATTGTTGGCGTGGACCGTGTTGAAGACGAGATCGCCTCCCTGCACAAAGGTCATCGCCGGAGGATTGTCTTTCCGCGAGAGGGGATAAAGACGCACGCCATTTTCATAGTTGGCAACCGCCTGATCAGGCTTGCCTTGATCATCGAGAAAAGCACGCATGATCAACCAGTTGGAGTAACTGGGTGAACGAAACACGAAATATCCATCAGTGTTCGCGGGCTCTGGGTCGTCAGGACCCAGGATCAGATACTTGCCGCCTTTGCCCCGATCAGGACCGGGAGCACCTGTATCGGCCACAAATCGGAAATAGGCATCATTGATCGTGCCAGGGCCGAGGCCAGCAGGGATTTCAATCACCATCGGCCCGGTGTTCTTGAGATTGAAGAAGGCGGAGCCGTACACCGTTTCGGTGTTGCCGGTCAGGAATAGCGGGTTGGAATTCAGCGGGGCCATCAACATGACCTTCGTGTAGTCGTCGACCCCCTGCTGCGCATGACCGACGCGCATCATCTCGATGCTGGCAGCCGGCATCAGCGTGAGAAACGTCTCATAAGCACGGATGAATTTGAGGTAGTCAAAACTGGCATCAACCGTTGCGGCATCAGGCATGCCGTCGAAAAAGCGAAACGTGCCTGCACTGGTGTCCACCTGATCAGGCGTAAACAGCTCAGCAGGAATTGGCGTGGTGTACCTCTTGGGGACAGGGCCTGAGGTGTAGGCCGCGCTCTGGGCCAGAACTGGTGCACACAAACTGGCGGCAAAAGCTGAGGCAAGAAAAAAAGCGGAAGACCTTTTGCGCAGACTGCTCGCAAATCCTTTCATTGACTGCCGTATGGAGCGATCTTTTTTTGTTTAAAGAAAAATTAGGCAATGCGACTGCGCAGCCAAATGAAATTCGCCCAAATGGGATCAGGCAGATCTCCGCCGCTTTTCAACCGCTTGCAAACAGCCACAAAAAACGCGTGCGGACATCACCCACACGCGTTCAACCCACTGATTTCCACCGAGAACAATCCGGAGCCAACTCAGACGAAACAGCGTGGAGCTTAAGAAAGAGACCTAACCCAAACTCCTGCGATGCCAATCACTTTGCCGGTTGAAACTGAGGAGAAGTCCACGAGCCATCAAAGTAAGCCTTGGTGGGCGAATAGATGCGAATTGCAGCATTCCAGCCGGGATAAATATCGAGATAATTATCCTGATTTTTATCGCCACCGAGATGGATTACATAGTCGCCTTGCTCATTTTTCTTGGCAAATGCACTATTAATATTGTAACTTTCACCGATTGCAAAACCATCCTTATCGTAAACAGTAACTGACCAGAAAGCTTTCGGATCAATCGGAACATCTGTCAGGGTCAATGTCTGTGGATCGGTTGAGTCAACAACTTTGGGGAATGGATAAACAGCGCCTTCCTTGGGGAGGCCGCCCCAGCCAATGGCAACTCCGAAGTTGCGCATCTCAGAGCTGATTTGGCCTTTCTTGCCAAAAGCCATTTCCGAGGTGATCCCCTCCGGCTGCCGTCGCGCGTTGTAGTCAGCACGCAACGCCAAAATTTGTTTCATGTCGTACTTGTGCCCCACAACAAAAGAGCCCTTCTCGCTCTGCTCAAGCTTGATCTGATCCTGAACAGCAGCTGCTTGCTTGAGATCCTCAGGATCCTGCATGTTCACCTGAGTCCTCACGAAAGCAAACAAATAACGACTGCCCATGGAGTCTTTGGTGAGGGTATAGCTCCCAGGCTTGTCACTCACGAGCGGGATCCAGTGCTCATCGTCAACGACCTCGAGAATCTGATAGCGATCGGTGTCGGGCAACACCACAGTGGCCGGACTGTTGAGATCCAGCACCGCAAAGGAATACAGCGTGTCGAAATTGGGGCGCAGTATGGAACGCTCTTTGGGATCCTGGGCCGTCTTCTGATGGAAGAACACACCCACGCCATCACTACAGGTGCCTTTGGCAATCTTGCGCACGTAGTCAGCAAGGATCACTTCAGTTTCCGCAAAGGCATAGTTGGCCTTGGTAACTGGTGTCACAGCCGTGGCGGTCTGCTCAATCGCCGCTTGCGGGCAGCTCTGGCTACTCGATGCCAGCCTTAAAGTGTCGGCTCTGCCGTTGAGACCCGTCAAGGCAGCGCATCCCATCGCTGAAGCGAAAAGAAGAGAGGCACCCTGGCTCAATGACTTACTCACAGGCCGTTGTTGTATGAACTAAGGACTGACTAGCAATGCCTTGCAGACCCGGCCATACAAGGCCTCACTTGAAGAGTCATCAAACGTTTTGCTCCTTCTGATTGAACATCAAACCTGAGTCACAACAAATACTTTTTAATCCAGAGAGAATTCTTTCACCAGGCTGAGAAGATCACGCATATCTCTTTCCGACAATCGGCAGACATTGTCAACCCACTGTTCCATCATATCTTGAATTTCTTCACCCTGAAAATCATCACTAAACGTGGAGTGAGCTTGTCTCAACATCACTCCAATATCCTTGTGAGGCAACCACCAGTGAACGCTGGAAATCCGATCGACCCGACTCGTGGTCATTCGAGGTCCATCGCAAATAATGACCCTAAGAATTCAGGGCATTGCCCTCAAGTTGGATGAATCGATTGCGAGTAGTGATTGATGCAAAGAATAGAGCCACAATTAACCTCCAGAGGCGTGGCTCAGCAAACAACCATTAAGTCATTAACTTTCATTCATCACATGATCAAAGATCAAGCATGACGGGCAGCAGATTCCGTCGTCCCCAGAAACTCCGCCAGCCGTGTCGTACCCCTTGCAACACTGATCACTGCTGCCATTGTCGTTGAGACGGGCTGAAAAGCGTGCGACAACCAACGATCAATCGCTTCGTGCTCTTCATCGCGACATTCAGACAGGAATTGAATTAATCTCAGATCCATTGCGCCACAAAATCTGGGACGATGATGCAGGCAACTTTGTGTCAACCCTGATCAATTGTTGCTGCCTATAAGCCCAAAATGTATCTGGGAGAAGTGATTGAGTATTTGCTCCCCTAAACCATAAAAATCAGCGGCTATACGCTGTTTTGACGATCGGATTCGTGGTTCTGGAGACCACGAGATAACAGAACAACATCTAGAGATCACTCGGACCAGACAGATCTCAGCGAAATGAGATCAAAGACTGGGGCCTGTAACGCTCACATAGGCCAGAGCTTGGTGCTGGAGTGAGAATGACACCATGATTGATGTGATCGGCACCGACGCCGGTGCCCCTGCCTCGCTCCCTGAAGCCCTCCAGGCCTTGGTGCGACAAGCCGATCTAGTCGCTGCACCGCAAAGGATGCAACCAGCACTGCAGCAGTGGCTAGGAGGTCACTGCTCAACAAGGTGCATCAACAGCGACGATCCGCTCAGCCTCTGCAAGAGCCTGACCGTTCTCAACTCCAACCAACGGGGTGTGGTGCTTGCCAGTGGCGATCCGCTCTGGTTCGGCATCGGCCGGATCCTGATCGAACATCTTGGGCGAGAGCGTCTGCGCTTTCACCCAGGCCCCTCATCACTGCAACTGGCTTTTGCACGGCTGGGCAGGCCCTGGCAGAACGCGGAATGGATCAGCCTGCATGGGCGCGATTCAGCTCCACTGACCCAACGACTGCAGCAACGCCCATCAGCTCTGGCAGTCCTTACGGATCCCAGCCGCGGCGGCGTCGACGACGTACGAGGCATCCTCAGAAGCAGCGGGCTGGAGGCCAGTTATGCGCTCTGGCTGTTTGAAGCACTGGGGCATGGTGATGAGCGCGTCCAATGCCTGAGTTCAGCCGAGCCGGTGCCCAGTGATCTCAATCCGTTGCACCTGGTTGTGCTGTTGGCGGAGCCTCCCAGCGATCCGATTCAAGACCTTTTGCCCCTGTTCGGACTGGACGACGGCCTGTTTCTGCAACATGAGGACCGTCCTGGGCTGATGACCAAGCGAGAAGTGAGAATCCAGCTGCTAGCTGATCTCCGGCTGCCGCAACAAGGAGTTCTCTGGGATCTAGGAGCCGGCACAGGCAGCGTGGGCCTGGAAGCCTTGCGACTGAGACCGCAACTGCAATTGTTTGCGGTGGAACAACGCAGCGGCGGCGGCACGCTGATTCAAGCCAATGCCAGGCGCTTGGGTGTGAAGCCCGCAGATGTGATCGAAGCCAAAGCCCTGTCTGTTCTGGATCGGATGCCGACACCTGATCGCGTGCTGCTTGGCGGCGGCGGTCGGCAAAGAGCTGAGCTGCTCCAGGCTGTGATCGATCGCATGAACCCGGGCGGGGTGGTGGTGATTCCCATGGCCAACGTCGAAGCACTTGCGGAGCTAAGACCACTTCTGGACAACGCCAGCTGGTCGATCCAGATCAGTCAGCAACAGACCTATCGAGGCCAACCTCTTGCTGATGGCACCCGGTTGGCACCGATGAACCCAGTCTTCATTCTCAGTGGCACCAAAGCCCAAGGCTGACCTGCAGAATCAAGGCTCTTCCGATCTCGATCAATGCCGGTGCAGAAGGAGAAGCAGGTGTCACCCCTGCGGATGAAAATCACGCTGCTGATCGCTGGATTCGGTCCTCTGCTGGCCGTCGGGCTGTTTTTGCAATCCAAGGGATTCTTTGGATGAAAACAGCGCACCTACAATGGCATTAATCTGCAAAAGAAGGCAGATCCTTACTGGTACGAATTCGAGACATTGCTAGCGTTTAGAGATAAAGTATTAATCCATGAAATCTCACCTAGCTCTTGGCGCCCTACTCCTTTCAGCGTCTCCAGTACTCGCCGAGAAGTTTATTTATTTAAAATGCGATAATGAAATGACTCTTACTTCCACCGAGATCAGCACAGGAAAAACTCTCGATGATGGCGATACAAAATCAGAGACTATTTACTTAAAAATCGATCGAAATGGTAATCGATTTATGTCATACAAAGCTTCTTCAAGCAAACGAGATTACAAGTGGAATAAAGCAACCATCTCTGGCGGCGTCCTAAGCGCGAAGATGCTCGACAAAAACGCGGCTTTGGAAGCCAATGGAGAGATTAATCTTGAGTTTCAACCAGCAGGTCCATTAAAATCTAAGGTCTCAGCCATTGCATTTGGAATGATTTCAACTGAGATTGATATAAAAGGGAATTGCGTGGATGTGGATGGGTCAGTGCTTGAGCAGGCTTTTAATGAGTCTGAGAGCTGATGCATCAAGCCAGGATTTTTGCAGCATGCTCTAGCCGCTCTTCTGTAGATTGAATGTTGACAGCAACTACACCAGACGGCATGACAACTTAATACCCTACATTGTTGGTTCATACAAAATAATTCGGCTTATATTGTCGCCTACTAGACACACGTATGCGAAACCCGAAAGCAAAATATTATAAGCAAAAGCGCTCTCAGAGCCTTGATGCCTTTATCGATCCAATTCTCCTTTCAAGGCAGACCGCCTAGGCTTTAAGTAAAGCTCATTAACACTGAGTGAGACGCATAATGCTGCCAATCCTTCATTATACCAAAGCATTGAAGCGTCAGCATTCGTCATCAACCCATCAATAAAACCAACGACAACGGTGAAACAAAAACAGGCATCACTAACTTGTCTCCCAACTCCCATGCCTTTTTATCCATCCCTCTTTTGATAAAGATGACTGCCATAAGAACTAGAAATGGCATGAAGCTCCAATCAACACCATTTGGGACAAACGCTACGACCGCGAATGCTATGAACAATATTGCGATGACATAGTTCAGCACATTTGGATAATTCTCCCAGACCAACCACTTCGGAGCTGTTTTTACTGTTTAGCCATTCGCAAAATCTGTGCATTCTCCCTTTCATAGCGCGTCTTGCGATCAATGCCGAGCCGGAGGCGCAGTCTCCTGCCAGGACAGCTTGCGTTGCTGCAGTGAATGCTGAAAGACGGTGAAGCACGCAAGGCATTCTTTGGATGAAATCCGCAGAATTGCACTGCTAGCCAAGGACCAACAAGACAACTCAACTTTTCAGTGAATTGCTTGCTCAGCCAACGAGGACTAGAACCGCCATGGATCAAAGAGCGACGATGAGTTGATGAAGTTCTTTGTCTTCTGAACCCTGTTTAACCTCTACAAGGATCTTTTCGTGGCCTTGGAAGATTGCTATGAGTCCGCACATGCCCCCTTAAAGCACAACAAGAACAACATTGAGATCCAGCCCTTGAATTTGCAACAGAACCTCGTGTAAGACGAATGTGAGCTGCAGCAGCGGAGATGACAAAGAGAGAGGCAAACACCCATTTCATCAAAGAGGTCATCTCGATGGCTGACAAAGGCCACTGGACTGATTCTTTTCGAGTCAGATTGGCGTCCAGGATCCTCCTAGGGCGCATCTACACCCCTGAATAACCGGCAACGACCTGGCATAGTACAACTGCACTACTGCGCTTGGTTCTCAGTGCTGGCGATGTCGAGCGATGGATGGATGGCTGAAGGACCTAAAGGGATACTGGTATGCAAGATTTCGCAGAGACTCAAAGGCCTGGGCACTCAACGCAGGAGTGGTTGTTGACAACGGCAAACCCATACCAGGCAACGAGGCGGCACTTCTGAAGAGCCGACGAAGCATGGGATACGAGGACGCTGTTGCCCTGTGGTTCCAGCTCAAGGAGTACGGCTGGACCGCCACTGAGCCAGCCTGGTAAACCAGCAACAGACGCCTGTGGAACGCAAGGAAATTGAGATCGTGACCGGAACCATGCCCCAACTGCCCGTCTTCAAGACCTTGGCAGCTTTGGGTGGCGCCGTGTTCCTGCTTCAGATGGGCTCAATCACTCAACAAGCCAGGGTGTGGAATCACTGCGTGGACAATCGCTTCCATCAGCTCAAAGATTGGCACGAAGGCAAAAGCCCTACAGAGCTGATGAACCGATCAGTCAACTTCTGCAATGGCGGATCAGCAGAGATCCCCTGACCCGCAAACGATCTCAATCGGAATTATCAATCATTCAACGTGGAATAGTCACCTGACTTCATCACTCTCAGGCTTCACAATGGTCAATTTCCGCTCAAGCTCAAAATCCTCAAAGAGAGCTGCAGCGTCATAAGCCTGACCGTTGCTGATCAAATATCGAATCCTTTCTTGCCACCATTGCTCAACTTCACGACAATAACGATCATCCGCTTCGTAGAAAAAGGATGACACAGGAGATGTCATAACTTTGTCGCTTTGGCAGATACTTGCTCGGACGGCAAGCCTCGCTGGCATGATTTATCACAACAGGCCAGATCACATGAAGCAGTCCTGCCTTTAATTGCTATCAATCAAGGTGTCGATCGACAAAGCACACCATCGCTAGCGCGCGTAACGATTGATCAGCCAGGTCATATTTGAGCTGTAAAGCCTTGGCAACTTGTTGTCATGAATCAGGCCAACATCGATTGCCTTTTTATAAGCAGCAGCCTGTCTTCGATAGCGGTCTTCAAGGGCTTGAACTTTTTTGAGGCAATACTTGGCTTTCTTCCCTTTGGATGCAAATTCAAAATTACTTTCAAGATCTGAGGCCAGAGATGCGACTTCTTTGATCCAGACTTTTAATCCAGCATCACCACCAAACTCAATCACATCCTTAAGTCGAAGCCACTCTTCATTGGGTTTTGACCTGATTTGGCCAACAAGTTTCTGCAGATAACAGGAAATCATTTCATACGACTCTTAATCGATTCAACATAGCCATGCACGGCCAAAGCCGCACAATCTGACACCAAAAGCACGGGTAATTGATCGAATCCTTCTTGAGAGAAGAACAATCAGCAAGATCATCAACATCTCACCAAGCAATCATCAATCAACAATTCAGAGCAATGTATAGTTCATCACTTTGCATAGCTTTAAAAAGTCGACTTCATAACCACGATGTTATTTTGCAATGTTTGATTCAATCGTGGCCAGATCACCGGGTTGAATCTCTAAGCGCAGAGCTTCCCCCGCACCAAGCTCAATCACGCCATCAACAAAGTCAGCGCGGCCATTGGCATCTACGTCCGCCCAGTAAGAGGGACAAGGCAATGCCGCACACACCGGCACATTGGCTGCAATATTGAGCACCCTGCCGTCACGGATAAACAGCATGTCCAAAGGCGCGAGCGTGTGCAACATCCAGAAACGCATCGGCCGAGAGGGTCGGGCCGGAAACCACATGCCTCGCAGCGGCGGCAGGGCTGGGCGTTGCATCAAGCCCCGCTGCTGCTCATCAGGCTGGTCAGCAACCTCAAGAGCGATACAACGCTGAGGATGCTGGTCAAGGCACCAACGCGCTTCGATCGGCAAGGTCTGGGGAGGCAGTGGTGGCTGGTCCATCAACTCGACCGCAAGCTAGATACCCCGTCGTTGAGGCAATAGCCACGACCGCGGATCGTATGAATCAAACGAGGCTCGCCATCTTCCTCGAGTTTCTGGCGCAGATAACGCACATACACCTCGATCACGTTGCTGGAGGAACCCTGGTCATCCTTCCAGACATCTCGAAGGATGCGTTCTCTACTGACAACCCTGCCACGCTCCTCGAGCAGCAGCACCAACAGCGCATATTCTCTGGCCGTGAGGAGCAGCGAGCGCGAACCTCGACGCACCTGCATGCAACTGAGATCCACGCTGAGATCAGCGAGCTGCAGAAGCGGAGGTCTCAATGAACTTCGGGATTGAATCGAGAGATGCAAGCGCAACCGCTGCAGCAAATCGCTTGGTGCACTGCGGGTGAACCAGAAATCATCTGCACCAGAAGCAAACACCAACTCTCGGGCGGCAATGCTGTCTTCGCTCACTCCAATCAGAATCGGCAGAGAACCAAAACAAGAGCGCAGCTCGAGAACCGTTGATCCCTGGTCGCTGGCCAGGATCGCTGCAACCGGAGCTCGATTGGAGCCAGCAGCCAGACCGCTTTCGTCACCACCGGTCCAGTCGATCGGGGCGTATCCCGAAGCCCTCAGGCGTTCCGCCAGTGCTGCTGCCTCGCCACCAACCAGCAACACAACAGCATCATCAACGCTGGCTGCCATGGAGCCATACGTAGCGGTCATGGCCGGTCGGGTTTAGCCACATGGGGCAGCCCCCAGCCCAGCTTGTTGCGCAGAACCTGGAAAAACTCATGGTCCCTGAGACGCACAAAGCGAACGGGATGATCACTGCGGCGAATCAACACGCGATCCTCCGGCCACACATAACAACCTGCACAGCCATCAACCACCATCATCAGGCGCTCCGGTGTGGCCGGAAAAACAGTGACTGGCTCAGCGTCACTGAACACCAGTGCTCTGGACGCCAGGGAATGGGGAGCGATCGGCGTGAGCTGCAGCACCGGACAATCCGGTGTGATCACCGGTCCACCGGCACTCAGGGCATAAGCCGTGGAACCCGTTGGGGTCGACAGAATCACTCCATCGGCGGAGATATCCACCGGAGCATGGCGTCCGATGGCGATCTCGAAGTGACACATGCTTGTGAGCGGTTCTCGGTGCAACGCCATCTCATTGAGTGACAAGGCTTCCCATCGACGCTGATCGCCGCGCATCACACTCACCACCAGATTGGCCCGCTCTTCGATCGTCCACTGCTGGGTGAGCACCTGCTCCAGGGCATGATCCAGATCATCGAGATAGGCCTCGGCCAGGAAGCCGAGATGGCCTGTATTGATGGTGAGAATCGGCACTCCCACAGGAGCGGTTTGACGCGCTGCGGACAACACCGTGCCATCGCCACCCAGCACGATGGCCAGCACCATCGACTGATCAAACCCCTCCGGCACACAGGCGTTGTACCCGAGCATGCGGAGGTGCTGATCAGGATTGGCGAAACCCACCATCCCGCCTGAGCTACTGGCGCGGATGACCTCGTGACCGCCCCGCTCCAGACGCGACTGAATAGTGCTCGCGGTGTCAACCGCCAGCGGCTTGCCGTCATTGACGATCAGTCCTACACGGGGCACCGATCGCAGCAGGCAACATCGTGCTCACTTTATGAGAAGGATCCTGCTCTGACACACACGCAGAGACTTTTTGATCAGAGAGCGAACAGGATCGCAATGTTGAGAGTGGTTCACTCACATTGCGCAGAAGCTGCTGTTTGGCGAGGGAGACCACTTAGAGCAAACGGTTCAGAACTGCTCCAAAAATCGCAGATCACTGGTGTAGAGACGGCGGATGTCGTCGATGCCATGGCGCACCATGCAGAACCGCTCCACTCCCAAGCCGGCGGCAAAACCGCTGTAACGCTCAGGATCCAAACCCAGACCCTCCAGCACTGCTGGGTCGACCATGCCGCAGCCCATCACTTCCAGCCAGCGGCCGCGCCACTGCACATCCACTTCGGCTGACGGCTCGGTGAACGGGAAGTAACTGGCGCGGAAGCGCACGGGCAGATCCCCGAAAAACGCCTTGAGGAATGCCATTACCGTGCCGCGCAGATGGCTGAAATCGAGCCCTGCATCGATCGCCAGCACCTCCACCTGATGAAACACCGGCGAATGGGTGGCATCCACTGCATCGCGGCGATACACACGGCCTGGGGCCACGATCCTCACCGGTGGTGCATGGGTCTCAAGATGGCGGATTTGCACCGGTGAGGTGTGTGTGCGCAGCAGCAGATTGTCTTTGAGATAAAAAGTGTCCTGCATATCCCGAGCCGGATGGTCCGGTGGGATGTTCAAGGCGGTGAAATTGTGGTGGTCGGTTTCCACTTCAGGGCCTTCCTCCACCTGATAACCAAGACCGCAGAAGAGATCAACGATCTCCTCGGTGGTGGTGATCAGGGGGTGGCGATGGCCCATGAGGATGCCCTGGGCAGGTGCCGTGACATCCAGGGTCTCAGAGGCGATTCGGGCTTCCATCGCCGCCTGCTTCACCGCTTGCAGGCGATCGCTCAGCAGAGTCTGAACCTGGGTTTTGAGCACATTGGCGCGCTGACCCACCAGCGGCCGTTCATCCCCTGGCAACTTGCCCATCGCCCCCAGCACGCCGGAGAGTCGCCCTTTTTTGCCGAGCAATCCGATCCGAAGCTGCTCCAGCGCATCGGCATCAGCCGCCGCAGAGATCGCTTCAGCAGCCTCAGCTTCAAGCGCTTCCAGCTGGTCGGTGAGCTGCTGCAGGGACACGGAGGCGCTCAAGGCTTTGACATCACGACAGCTGACTGTAAGCAGTGATCACGACTAGGTTCGCCCCACAGGTACACAACCCCATGGCCCCGCTGCGGATTCTGATCAGCAATGACGACGGCATCTTTGCCGATGGAATCAAGGCCCTGGCCCTAGCCGCCGCCGCCCGCGGCCATCAGGTGGCCGTGGTCTGCCCCGACAAGGAGCGCTCGGCAACTGGCCATGGCCTCACCCTTCAGCAACCGATCCGAGCGGAGCGAGCCGACCAGCTGTTCGGCCAGGGCATCACCGCCTGGGCCTGCAGTGGGACCCCTGCCGATTGCGTGAAACTGGCGATCTGTGAACTGCTGGAGACGCCACCAGACCTGGTGCTGTCGGGCATCAATCACGGTCCGAATCTCGGCACCGATGTGTTCTGCTCCGGCACAGTTGCAGCGGCGATGGAAGGCACCCTGGAATGCCGTCCGGCCATGGCCGTGAGCAGTGCTTGCTTCAAGTGGCGGGAATTCGAAGGGGCTGCTGTGATCGCCATGGATACGGCCGAATCCGCGCTGAGGCAGGGATGGCCTGACAATCTGCTGCTCAATCTGAACCTGCCACCCTGCAAACCTGAGGCCATGGGAGCCATGCGCTGGACCAGGCTGTCGGTGCGTCGTTACAGGGAACAGTTCAGTCCTCGAACCGATCCTCAGGGTCGTTCCTATTACTGGCTGGCAGGGAAAGTGGTCGAAGACCTGGAGTCGGGTGGAGATGGTCCCCGCGACTGGCCAACGGACGTGGCCCAGATCGGAACCAATTCCCCCTCGCTCACACCGATTCAACCCGAACTGTTCTGGCGTGGATCACTGAGTGGCCTGCCCCAGGTTGAACTTGATGGTCAACGGGTCCGGTAGATCCGCTGCAGCATCCAGAGCGAAAACAGCAAGCCGATCAGATGGGCGAACAGCACCTGGGTGTTGCTCAGCACCGAGAGCATTTCCAGCGACGTGATCGCCAGGTTTTCGGCAGCACCCGCACCGCCGATGGCGATGCCAGGGGTCTGCGAAGACGCCTGCACAAACAGGGCTCCGGCCAATGACTGATACCCGATCGACGCGAACACCAACCCCAGCAAGTCGGCAAGGATTCCGCGTTTGAGCAAACGGCTGGCCTCACCGCGACTGGGGCGAGCGCCACTATCGAGCGCACGGCCGAGACGCACGATCAACCATCCCTGCCAGAGGCTGAACAACAGCACGAAAAACGAGAGCGTGGTCAGCGACAGGCCCGGACTGAGCCCAACGGCCCGATCAGCATTGCGGGACAGGCTGCCGCCGATGTTGTTGAACATCAGCACCCCCACCACCACCACACCGAGAGCGGTCTGAATCCAGAAGCGGATCCAGGCAGTGCGCCGCAGGCCAAGGGCCAGCAGCTGGAAGTCGAGCCGATCAGCCATGCGGGCGAGGAGGTCTGTCGTCCAAACTTGCCATCAACCACTGCACCGTGCACGGCCCGTTGATTCCTCTCTGCTCCCCTGAGGAGGCCCGCATGCCCACCGCCCTGGCGCTGGGCAGCTTTGATGGGCTGCATGCCGGACACCGGCGGGTGATCGAAGCCGTGTGCCAACAGCCTGCAGGCGGCATCCCCACGGTGGTGAGTTTCTGGCCACACCCACGCGAGGTGTTGCATGGCGAACCAAGACTTCGCCTGGACCTCCCCGACGAAAAGCTGCATTTGCTCGAACCACTTGGCATCCAGCAGTTAGTGCTGGTGCCCTTCGACCGCCAGCTGGCTCAGTTCAGTGCGGCCGAATTCGTTGATCAGATTCTGATTGGCACGTTGCAGGCACGTCACATCGCCATCGGCGCCAACTTCCGCTTCGGGCGTGGTCGCGAAGGAGGCGCCGACACGCTGCGCAGCCTGGCGGAGGCAGCTGGCGTAAAGGTGAGCGTGCTGCCGATTCTGGAAGACCCTGTGGGCCGCATGAGCAGTAGTCGCATCCGTGAAGCCCTCTCAGAGGGCGACCTCACTACAGCCAGTGACCTTCTGCAACGGCCTTACTGCTTCCAGGGCGAGGTGGTCCAAGGCCGCGGCCTTGGCAGGCAACTGGGATGGCCCACTGCCAACCTGCAAGTGGATGGCAGAAAATTCCTGCCTGGCCTGGGGGTGTATGCCGCGCGGGCCTGGGTCGACAACGAGACGCTTGCGCTTCCGGCCGTGATGAACCTCGGGCCCCAACCCACCGTCGATCCCGACTCGCCTTCAGCGGTGGAGGTGCATCTGCTCGACACACGCCGCGAACTGGTGGGCCGGATTCTGAGGGTGGAGCCGGTGGAACGACTGCGCGGCCAGCAGCGTTTCTCAGGCCTGGAGGAACTCAGTGCCCAGATCAATCGTGATGCTCAGCAGGCCAGGGCGCGGCTTCAGGACACCGCCGGATAGGCGTTGGTCAGGCCCCACACGATGAAAACGCCGATGCCACCGAGAAGACCGATGCCCCACACCAAAACGTGCATCGTGCTTTCTGATCCACCGTTCTCCATCGCAACACCAGACATGAGATCCTGCCCACAGTGCCATGGAATGGATGCCCATCGCCCCTTGCACTGACACGCGTATTGCCAGGCTGATCGATGCCAACCTCGACCGCGCCCGTGAGGGGCTGCGGGTGATCGAGGACTGGTGTCGCTTCGGGCTGGACCGACAAGACCTGGTGGTCCCCCTCAAAGACTGGCGACAGCAGCTGGGACAGCTGCACGCGGACTGTTACAGGCAAGCCCGTTCCACGGCGACCGATACCGCTGCGGGGCTCACTCATCCCGCTCAGCAGAGCCGCACCGACAGCACCCAGGTGTTGAAAGCCAATGCCAGCAGAGTGCAAGAAGCCTTGCGGGTGATTGAAGAATTCGCGCGCACCGGTGATTCCGAGCTGGCCCAGACAGCTGCAAACGTTCGTTATGCGCTTTACGACCATGAGGTGCGCATCCTGGAGGCCTGCGGGCTGAACCAACGGCATCAGCGCCTGGAACGCTCACGCCTCTGCCTGATCACCGATCCCGGGAACAGCGAGGCAAGCGGTGCGATGGTGCAACAGGTGGAACTGGCGCTGCAAGCAGGCGTCTCACTCGTGCAGTACCGGCGCAAGCAGGGAGCTGATGCAGTGCGACTGCAGGAAGCACGTCAGCTTGCCGAGCTGTGTGGGGCACACCAAGCACTGCTGATCATCAACGACCGCATTGATCTGGCCTTGCTCGTGAATGCTGACGGGGTGCATCTCGGACAGGAAGACCTCCCCCATGCAGAGGCTCGGCAGCTGATGGGGCCCGACAAGCTGATCGGCCGCAGCACCCATCGGCTCGAACAACTCCTGGAAGCTCAGCAGGACGGTGCGGACTATCTGGGGGTGGGGCCGGTCTATGCCACCGCCACCAAGGCGGATCGGACTCCAGCCGGTCTGGATTGGGTGCGACAAGCCGAGCATTCAGCCAAGGTGCCCTGGTTCGCCATCGGCGGCATCAACAGCGCCAACGTTTCAGATGTTGTGGCTGCGGGCGCAGCGCGTGTGGCTGTGGTGAGCGCGATCATGGGGGCCGATGACCCAGCTGCTGCCAGTCGCCAACTGCTGCAACTGCTCAGCTGAGGTCCAATCATTGACGCTCTGATTTCATTCCTTCGGTTCAGCCCATGCAGCTCACGGTGAACGGCGAACAGCATCAGCTCAAAGCAGGTCTCAACCGATTGGATCAGGTGGTTGAAGCGCTCGGCCATCACCCCAAATTGGTGGTGGTGGAATTCAACGGTCTGATCCTCACTCCAGATCGCTGGGCCGAGCAGCAGGTCAAGGACGGTGACAGCCTCGAGATCGTCACCATCGTTGGCGGGGGTTCCTAGGATCGACTCAGTTTTCAACGCCGTTTTGGGCCAATTGCCGAATCGTTCCGCCCTGGTTCAGCTGCGACGCTGGCTTTCCGGCCTGATGGTGCCGGTGCTGATGATGGGGCTGCTGGTCTTCCACCCGCTGCCGAGTGACGCAGCACGAGGTGGTCGAATCGGCGGCGGCAGTTTCCGAGCACCCTCCATGCCTCGCACCGGTGGTTACCGCGGCGGCGGGATGGGAGGTGGCATGCGAGGCGGCTACAACCGCGGCTACGGCGGTGGCATTGGATTTCCCTTCATCATTCCGTTCTTCGGATTCGGTGGCGGCGGCCTCCTGGGCTTCATGGTGCTGATGGCATTTGTCGGAGTGCTTGTGAATGCCTTCCGTGGCGCTGGGGCAGGTGCTGGGAGTCCGGCAATGGGCGGCTACGAGCGTCCCCGTGAGATGGCGATGGGCCCGGTGTCTTTGCTGCAACTCCAGATCGGTTTGCTGGCCAGCGCCAAGGATCTGCAGAGCGACCTACGCCAACTCGCCAACAGCGCCGACACCAGCAACTCCAGTGGTCTGCAGCGGGTGCTGCAGGACACGACCTTGGCACTGCTGCGTCAACCCGATTTGTGGGTCTACGCCAACGTGGAATCAGGCAGCGTGCCCTTCAATGCGGCCGAATCCACCTTCAACCGACTGTCGATGACAGAGCGCAGCAAATTGCGCGAAGAACTGACCACCAATGTGGGTGGAGTTCAATCGGCTGGCAGCGACCTCACGGCGCGCGGTGATGCCGACGCCACCAGTGAATTCATCGTGGTCACCGTTTTGGTGGCTAGCCGCAGCGTGGTCAAGCTCAAACAGGCCGACAACGGCGAACAGTTGCGGGAATCGTTGCGCATCCTTGGTTCCACGGCCTCCAGCGACCTGATGGCTCTTGAGGTGATCTGGCAGCCAGACGGCGTTGGCGATGTTCTCAGCGCCGATGAGCTGGTCACGGCTTATCCGAATCTCCAGCACCTCTGATTGAAGCTGCTGCCGGCACTCAACCGATCACAATCCGGAACCTGAATTGTCCCCTCTTGCTCAGAGGGTCAGCTTCATCCAACCTCCGCGTGTCGCTCAGCAACGATGCGCGCTCGGTCACCTCATTGGGTCAACTCAACCGTGTTGGTTGAAGCGCTGCATCGCTACGAGCAAAACCGGCTGCCACGGTCGATGCGTCTCTGGGTGGAAACGATGCTGGACCTCGACCCCAGTGAACCGGTTCAACCGTTGCTGCCTAGACAGCCGCACCCTTGAGGATGCGCAGGGCCGCCATGGCAGCGCCATAGCCGTTGTCGATGTTCACGACGCTGAGTCCCGGAGCGCAGCTGGCGAGCATGCCATCGAGTGCAGCCCGGCCTCCGGAGCTGACCCCATAGCCCACAGACACCGGTACACCGATAACCGGCTGAGGGACCAGACCGGCCAGCACCGTTGGCAGAGCGCCCTCCATGCCGGCACAGGCAATCAGCACCGACATCGTTGTGAGCTCTGGCAGCACACCCAGCAGACGGTGAAGACCGGCAACCCCCACATCCAGGAAGCAGGCGGTGGAAACCCCATGAACGCTCAGCGCCAGAGATGCTTCCTCCGCCACACGACGATCACTGGTCCCGCCACTCAACACCGCCACCTGCGCGGCTTGCCAAATCTCTGGAAGTTCACCGAGGGTGAGACAGGCCGCCTGCCCGTGAACCTGAACATCAGGACAGCGTTGCTGAACCGCAGCCGCTTTGTCTGCATCCACCCTGGTCACCAGAGCGAGCTCACCGGCAGCCTGCATCGCCAGCAGGATCGCCACGATTTGATCAACACTCTTGTGTTCACCCCAAACGGCTTCGACCATCCCAAGCCGATGACGACGCTCGAGGTCGAGGCGTGACTCCTGAGCGGTCACGGCGGCAACAACTCGCCTTCAAACACCAGCGGAAAAGGATTGCCCTCTTTCTGACCGGTGGCTTGGCGGGCAAGCTGCTCAAAACGTTCCTGAACGGCTTCCACTTCACGCTCCGGGATCGCTTTCCAGGCTTCACGACTGCTCCAGCGAATCAGCAAGGTGCCTTCTTCGGTCTCTGGATCCCAAAGCAGATCACGACCAATAAACCCATCCTGACCAGCCAGCCAGGGCTCCCAGCTGCCGCGTTCCGCATCCAGCCAGGCTTTGCGACCCTGACTGGGAACCTGGATGCGCAGATGCTCGATCACGGCAACGTCGTAGCTGCCATCGGGGTCTGAAAAGGCGGCGAGGCTGACATCGGGATGACCGGAAAACAGGAGTAATGCCGCCAGACAGGAGGCGACCACGGTAAAGAGATCTCTGCTGAGTTGCTGCAGGGTCATGGCCTGGTCAGCAGCGCGACGGCATGGCATGACATGCCCTCTTCCCGACCCTCGGGACCAAGCCGCTCGTTCGTGGTCGCCTTCACACCCACCTGATCGGGGTCCAGACCCATGCGCAGGGCAATCGCCCCGCGCATGGCCTCGATGTGTGGCTTGAGCTTGGGCCGTTCGGCAATCACAACGGAATCCACATTCACAATCTGCCAACCCCGATCGTTCACCAGGGCCACGACCTGCTCCAGCAACACCAAGCTGTCAGCACCCTTCCAGCGGGGATCAGTGGGAGGGAAATACTTGCCGATATCGCCGAGCGACAGCGCTCCGAGCAGCGCATCCATCACGGCATGGACGAGCACATCGGCATCGCTATGACCATCCAGCCCCAGGCCATCGGGATGCTCCAGGCGCTGACCACCCAGGATCAATGGACGCCCCTCCACCAACCGGTGCGTGTCGTAGCCATTGCCAATGCGGAGGTTCATGGGTGCTGGCGGTCAGGTCGTGCCATCGCTGTCATTCTCGGCGTTGGAGCGTCGCTTCCAACGATCCAGCAGATCAGGGCGTCGATCAGCGGTGCGCTGTTCACGTTGCTGCTGGCGCCATCGGGCAATGGCGCCATGGTCTCCGCTGCGCAGCACATCAGGCACGGTCATCCCCCGAAAGTCGGCAGGACGGGTGTAATGCGGATGTTCCAGCAAGAGGTCGCTATGGCTTTCCTCCACCAACGAAGCCGCCGTTCCCACAGTGCCGGGTAATAAACGCACCACGCCATTGATGACCGTCATGGCTGGCAGCTCCCCACCGGTGAGCACGAAATCGCCAAGCGACACCTCCTCATCAGCCAGCGAGCGAATGCGTTCGTCGAAGCCTTCGTAGTGACCGCACAGCAGCACCAACTGGTCGTGATTCTCAGCCCAGCGTTGAAGATCTGCCTGTGCCAAAGGCCTGCCCTGTGGCGTCATCAACAGCACCCTGCGCCGAGGGCTCTGCGGAATCGATTCGAAGGCAGCGAACACCGGCTCCGGCTTGAGAACCATGCCCGCACCACCGCCATAGGGCTCATCGTCAACCTTGCGGTAGCGATCCGTGGCGTGATCGCGAGGATTGTGCAGATACAGCTCGGCCCGTCCAGCAGCGAAGGCTCTACCGATCACGCCAAGCTCCTCAATCGGCGCAAACGCCTGGGGCGCGAGGCTGATCACATCCAGGCGATAGGGCGCCACAGCTCAGGCCTGAGGAGATGAAACGCGCCGGATCTCGGAGCAAAAGCGCGCCTGAAGAGGGGTTCCATCCGTGGCGATGGCCGTGGTGCTACGCAGGCGCAGATTGGGCTTAATGAACCAGATGCGCTCCAGCACGGTGGCCGCCGAGTCGTCATCTTTGAGTTCCAGTTCAAGGCTGGCATCGTCACGCAGCTGCCAGCGGCCGCTGCGCTCTTCCCCTTGAGCCATCACCACGAGATCACCATCGCTGGCAAAGCGAAGTTCGCTGGCGGCTCCATCCGCAGACTGCACCGACAGGACCGACTCAGCGACCTGATCACTGAGGCTCACGGTCACCTCGCCCCGGTCACTGGTATGCCAGTCATCCTCGGAGCCACCGAGGTCGAAGCGGCTGCGCAGGCTCATCCAGGACCCCACGCACAGTGCGAGGAACGCCTTCAGATCAGCTGGAGGGAAAGCGGTCTCATCCATCAAGCCATCTTCGCAGGGAAGGGAACAGATCCAGCAGCTCGGCCATCCATCAGATGCGCTCTTCGGCATAGCCGAGCTCTGCCAGTCGCTGAGGCTTACTGCGCCAGTCAGGCACCACCTTCACAAACAGCTCCAGATACACGGGACCGTCGATCAGGTTCTGCATCTGCAGGCGAGCACCTTGACCGATGGTCTTGAGCATGGCTCCGCCTTTGCCGATCAGGATGCCCTTCTGGCTCTTGCGCTCCACCAGCACGGTGGCCAAAACGGCGGTGCGAGCTTTCCCTTTCCCCCTCGCCGGCATGTCCTCCACCCGATCGATGCTCACCGCCACGCTGTGAGGCACCTCTTCGCGGGTATTCATCAGCACCTGTTCGCGGATCAACTCAGCCATCAGCAGCTTTTCGGGCTGATCACTCACCATCTCGGCTGGATACAGCTGAGGCCCTTCGGGCATCAGAGCACTGACTGCGCTCACAAGCTCCGGGCAGCCGGCACCGTTCAAGGCTGAGCAATGGTGCACAGGCCAGTCGGTCTCCGCCAGCAGTTCGCGATAGGCCGCATCAGCCTCGGGCTTGCGATCGACCGGGACCATGTCCCATTTATTGAGCACCACCTGCACCGGTAAGCGCTGCTGACGCAGAAGATTGACGATGAAAGCGTCACCACGGCCGGGCGGTTCGCAGCCCTCGAGCAGCAGCAACACCTGATCCACTTCCCCAATCGCAGAGCGCGCGCTCTGAACCAGACGCTCCCCAAGCAGGTGATGCGGCTTGTGAATGCCTGGAGTATCAACAAGGATTAGCTGAGCAGCTGGCGTGGTGAGAATCGCTCTGAGGCGATTGCGTGTGGTCTGGGCCACCGGAGAGGTGATCGCCACCTTGTCGCCCACCAGTTGATTCACCAGCGTTGACTTGCCCACATTGGGGCGTCCGATCAGGGCGACAAAGCCCGAGCGGTAGCCGTCAGACAACGACGTTGAAGCTGCATCCATCCCTTCAGCATCGCCTGCAGACTGCACCCTGCCCATAGGCTTGGAATTCCAATCAGTTGCCGTTCATGACCCAGCGAGAGCCGAGCTTCCAGGAAGCCATGGAGATCGCCGCCGGCTGGATGAAGCAATGGGACCAGGACGAAATCAGCGATGAAGTCATGGCCGACCGAGTCGGAGCACTCGTGGCCAGCCGCGATGGCGCCAGGGGCTTCTTTGTGGTGAGTCTTGCGGGAGACAGCGCCCTGATGGACAGGCTTCCGGATGCCCTGCTGATCAAACTGCGCGAAGCGGGCGACGGCGTGGTGGATCTCACGGCACGCAATCTGGCCATGAGCGCAGCCATGGCTGTGCATCACCGCAACAACAATGACGATGAGCAAGCCGCCGGATCAGAGCGCGTGAATCAACGCTGTTCCGAACTGCTGCGCCAGCTTGATTCTCAGCGCGTCAAAGACCGACTGGAGATCCTGCTGGAAGCAGCGAACCACAGTCGAGGCGAAGATCTGGCCTTTCTGGAACGCTGGGGGTATGACGATCACCAAAAGCGCGCCATCGGCGATGCCGTGCAAGCCGTTGCCGAGTAATCCCAGACAAACACCCAAACAGGCCGCTTGATCACAGCCCGCACCAGATCTGGCGTGACGAACCATGAAGCATCTGCTTGCAACACTATTAGGGCAATCTGAAGTTGAGACAACTTTCGTCGCATCCTGAGTACCGTTAACGCCATCGGCCGGGTGATGGGGATCAACCGATGTCGATACCTCGGACTTGATCCGGGGTTTTTTATTGGGGCAGAAACAAGCTGCATGTCTTCTGCTCAAAGCATGTCGTTGAATTCATCACCAAGCGCTTTGCTGAACGGAAAGAGAACGACTCTTGAAATCTCAGCCATCAAAAAACCCCGGTCATAGCCGGGGTTGGTTTTCAAAAGATCAGACTCTTGCGGAACTCAGTCGCGGCGGCCGCCGCCCTGAAGAGCAATGATCAGGCGCAGGATGAAGACGAACAGGTTGATGTAGGTCAGATACATCCCCAGAGCACCGGCCAGGTACTGATCATCGTTATAAGTGCGAGGCATCGTGTAGAAATCCACGAACGCCATTCCCACAAACAGGACTGTTCCAAAGCCGGCAATCATCAATTCGAACGTGCCTTGCTGGAACATCTCCGGTGCAAAGAATCCACCGATGAATTGCACCACCATGGCAATGATCAAGCCGATCAAGCCAAGACCAACCACGCCGGACAGAGCCTGCCCGACGCTGTCGCTCATTTTTTTGCCGACGACCGAAGCAATCACAAAAGTTAGGCCTGTTGCAATCACAGCAGTGGCGATGGAACCCATGCCCGCCACTTGATAGGCAAGGCCAACAATTCCACTGAGGGTGAAGCCAGTCAGCAAACTGAAGGCGGCGAGCAACGGCAGTGCTTTGGCGTTGTTGGCATTGTTCGCTGCACTACTTGCCATGAAGAAGAGAACAATCTCTCCGATAAAGGCAGCAATGAACAAAGGGAAAAACAGAGGGCTGCCTGCCTGACCAAGGGAAGGCATGGGCTGCATTGAGAGGCCGCCGAGGACCCCTAGAGCCGTCAAAACCATGCCACCCCCCACGTAAGGGAGGGCTTTGTTCACCACGTTGGGGCCTACCAGAGCGCTGGATTGCGCCTCGCGGATGGCGTTTTGAAAGTTGCTGCTGGCTGGCATGTTGCCCCAGATCACTTGCTACATCTTGCCAGCTACAACAAGGTTGTGGCTTTTAGCCCGGTGCGGATCTCCCCATCGAACGCCGCGTCGGCTTGGCATCGCGACGCGGATGGCTCTTATCGCGCCGTGCATAGGCATCCACCACGCGCTGCACGAGCGGATGACGGACGACATCAGCCGATGTCAAACGGCAGACAGCCACACCGTCGACCCCATCCAGCACCTCCGAGGCTTCCACCAAACCGCTGAGCTGGCCTGGTGGCAGGTCCACCTGGGTGATGTCTCCAGTCACCACCATGCGGGAACGCTCTCCCAAACGGGTCAGCACCATGCGCATCTGTGCCGGCGTGGTGTTCTGAGCTTCATCAAGGATCACGAAGGATTCCGCCAGGGTTCGGCCACGCATATAGGCGAGTGGTGCCACCTCAATCACCCCCTTCTCAAGGAGTGCTGCTGTTTTCTCCTGGCCCAGCAACATGTGCAGGGCGTCGTAGAGCGGACGCAGATAGGGATCCACTTTCTGCTGAAGATCACCAGGTAAAAACCCCAGTCGCTCCCCCGCCTCAACGGCAGGCCTGGTCAGCACCAGCCGCTCCACCTTGCGCTCAGTGAGCATGCGGACGGCCAAAACGGTGGCCAAAAATGTTTTACCGGTGCCGGCAGGACCGAGCGCAAACGTGAGATCGTGTCGCTCCATCGACTCCACATACGCCTTCTGACGCAAGGTGCGCGGGCGCAGCAGACTGCCCCGCTGATTGCGCGCCAGAACCTGCTGACCCATGGCTTCGTGCTCATGGTTGCGACCGGTGTCAAGCGCCTGAAGCGCAGTCTGAAGATCAACAGGTGAAATGGTTTCACCCTCTTCCCAAAACTTGCGCAACAGCTCAACAACAGCGGCTGTGCGCTCAAGCTGACTGGGCCGGCCACTGATCTCGAGCTGCAGACCACGCAGAACCAAACTGGTCCCCGTCAGAGCCTCGAGTTGACGCAGGGTTTGAGAGGACGGTCCACCTGCAAGTGCAAGTGCGGCCTCCGTGTGCGGCAGATCAAAGACGAAGCGACCAGGTGAGGTTGCTTCGGACATCCTGTCGATCAGCCTTCAGCACTAGCGGCGTCATCGCCAACAGATTCCTCAGCGGCAGCCTTGGCTTCAGCTTCAGCTGCGGCCTTGGCTTCAGCAGCATCCTTGGACGCCTGCTTGGCATCAGCTTCACGCTTGAGAGCCTGCTTGGCCTTACCGACCACTTCTGCTGGTCGAACTTTCTTCTCGATCAAACCACCCTTCTCAAGCAGGGTGCGGACAACATCGGTTGGCTGAGCGCCCTGGCTCAGACGCTCACGCAGTGCTTCAGCATCAAGGCGGGTCTCTTTGGTGCGGGGGTTGTAATACCCCAGCTCCTGCAGAGGACGACCATCACGGCGCGAAGTGCTGTTGCAGGCCACGAGGCGGAAGCTTGCTTCCCGCTTCTTACCGAACCGCTTCAGGCGGAGCTTGATCATCGTGGCGCTGGCTGTGGGTTGGAACTGTTCGGCGCAGCTGACAGAAGCGCCAAACAACCAACTTAACCTGCCGCCGGTCAGAGCTCTCCGAAGCCCTTCTTCTTCTTGACCGGTCGCTGCCGCCTCGGGGGACCACCGCCACGACGTGCCGGCATGCCACCTGGCATTCCAGGCATGCCACCCATCCCGGGCATTCCGCCCATGCCAGGCATACCACCCATTCCAGGCATTCCGCCCATGCCAGGCATCTGCCCCTGGGACATCTGCTGCATGAAACCTCGCATCTTCTGAAAATCAGCCAGCACCTTGTCGACATCGGGGGGCTGGTGGCCACTGCCACGGGCAATGCGCCGACGACGTGAGGGCTCGCTGGCAAGCAGGTCAGGGTTCTCCCTCTCCTGCTGCGTCATCGAGCCGATCATCGCTTCGATCTTCTTCAGCTGCTGCTCTCCCTGCTTGAGCATGCCGTCGTCGATCTTGTTCATGCCCGGGATCATCTTCATCAATCCCCCCAGCGATCCCATGCGCTTGATCAGGCGCATTTGTTTCACGAAATCCGAGAAGTCGAAGGTGGCTTCTTGCAGCTTCTTCTGCATCTGCTCGACATCGGCAAGCTCCACCTCTTTCTGGGCCTTCTCCACAAGGGTGAGCACATCGCCCATCCCGAGGATGCGGCTCGCCATCCGCTCAGGGTGGAACGGCTGCAAGGCCTCCACCTTCTCCCCTGTGCCGATGAACTTGATCGGTTGACCGCTCACCTTGCGGATCGACAGAGCGGCACCACCACGGGAATCGCCATCAAGCTTGGTGAGCACGGCTCCGGTGATCCCCACCTGGTCGTGAAAAGCCCTGGTGAGATCGGCTGCTTCCTGACCGATCATCGAATCCACCACCAGCAGCACCTCATCCGGCTGCACGGCGGTTCGGATCCGAACCATCTCCTCCATCATGTCGGTGTCGATCTGCAGACGACCGGCGGTGTCGACCAGAAGCGTGTCGAAACCTTCTTCCCTGGCCTTGGCAAGACCTGCCGCCGCAATGTCTTCCGGTTTGGCGTCAGCACCAAGACTGAACACCTCGACATCAATCTGAGCACCGAGCGTCTTCAGCTGCTCAATCGCTGCAGGTCGATACACATCAGCACCCACCATCAGCGCCCGTCGACCCTGGTCCTTGAGGTGGAGTCCGAGCTTGGCTGTTGCCGTGGTCTTACCAGCCCCCTGCAGACCGGCCATCAGCACCACCGTTGGAGCCTGCTCAGCCTTGGCCAGGGGGGCGTTGTCGCCGCCCATCACCTCCACCAGCTGGTCGTGCACCACCTGAATGAACTTCTGGTCTGGAGAGACCCCGCGCACCACCTCGGCGCCCACTGCCTTTTCCCGCACCTCGGCGACGAAATCTTTAACAACCGGCAGACTCACATCCGCTTCAAGCAGAGCGCGGCGCACATCCTTGAGCGCGCCCTCCACATTGGTTTCGCTGATCTGATCCTGGCCTCTCAGCCCTTTGACGGCGTCTTCAAAGCGGGCTGACAGCTCATCGAACATCGGCCGGACATCGGTTTCAGTTCTCTGATCGTAAAAGTGGCAGGGACTGACGGTGCAATCTGCCTGTCCGCGTCAATGATCGCTCGATCAGACCGGTGCATAGGCCTGCAGGCGCCAGCCATCCTCATCTCGGCCCAGGATGTAGGTGACTTTGAGCGATCTCGGCGCAGTGCTATTCACCACCATTCCAGCTGCGTTCAGCGTTTGATCGCTGTAGTCGACATCCGCACGCAACTCGATGCGCTGGGGAGTACGGCTGATGACCCTCATAAAGTCGATGGTGGCCTCAACCTTCTGTGTCAGACCCTCTGACTGATCAGCAAATCTCTGCTGGCGCACCTGGTTGATCAGCCTTGTTCTGGCAATGGGTTGGAGACGTTCGTCCGCTGAGCCATCACCGCGCAAAACCATCGCTTTGCGATCCAGCCAGGCCTGCAGCAAGGACTCCAGCTGGGCTTCGGAGGGACGCTCGGAACGCAGCACGGGATCAGCGTCAGACTCAGCAGCTGAAGCAGGCTCCTGCTCGGACGCATCGGTGGCGTTGTCAGCAGAGCCCGGCTGTTGCCCAGCTGGAGGCAGCTGATCCACGGGTGCATCAATCGATGGGTCACCGGCCAACTGGGGCTGCTCGGCATCGCGGCGAAGACCAACCACGCTGAAAACCCCGATCACCAGCACCACAGCCAGGAACACCCCGGATCCGATCCAGGTCGAACGACTGGGCTGTGGCAGCTCCGGCCATTGCAATTCAGGCCATTGCAACTGCGGGAATTGCAACTGCGGCATAGACGGCAGTGTTGGGCGAGGCAATGACGGCCAGACGAAGCCTCCTCCAGGCGCATCGTCGCTGTCCTCTGGGGCATCGATTGGAGACTCGGAATCCAGCAAAGGCAGCGGCAGTGTTCCATCGGGATCCACCGTCAGAGGAGACAAGTCGCCGAAAGACCAGTCCCTTGGTTGCGCCTGACGCTCCAACCGCTCGACGTAAGCCTGCACATCGCGATCAGCAAACCAAGCCTCCAAATCAATGGCTTCGGCATCCACATCCCGATAGCCCGGCAGCACATCTCGTCCGAGCCAAGTGCGGCAGTAGTCACAGAGCGCAGCCAAGGCATCGCCAGGATGCGCTGTCAACCAGGTCTTGAGAGCAGGATCAGGACTGCTTGCAAAATGACGCTCGGCCCGATCCACATCGCCAAGAAGCAGATCGAGACATCCCAGTAGCGGCTGGGTATCGAGGCCATCAAGACTCAGTTCCTCCAAACGGGTGCGGGCGTCCTGAACCCGTTCAGGCTTGCGCTGGGAAAAACCTGCAGCAGAAAGAGCCATCACCACCAGGAAGGACGCATCGGCGGAGCCGGCGTCCTGCAGGCGTCCGTACAGATCCACCTGCTCCTGCACAGTCAGGAAGCGGCGAATCTGCTGAAAAAACAACTCAAAGGCTCCCTGATCCATGCCGGCGGGCAGATCAGCTGTCTCCAGCCCCTCGAGAGCACAACCTTCGAGTCCACCACGATCGCTGATGAAGCTCTCCAACATCGCCAATCCTTCATGACGCGCCGATTGCTCAGCCAGATCACGACTGAGCAGATCCAGGATTCGGAATGGACGAAGCCTGGAGAGATCGGTTTCCAGCACCTGCCTCTGCTCGGGAAGCTTGCCCATCCGCTGAAGCAGCTGCATCCCCTCTTGCAGAAGGTTGGCCGCTGACTCGTAGCGGCGCTGCTCCTGGTCCTGATCGGCAGCGTCGCGTACTGCCAGAGCCGCCAGCAAGGCCAGATCCGACTCCCTGCCACTGCCCAGCGCAGGAGCTTGAGGCGGCTGCAAGGCCTGGCGGGCTAACTGGAAAGCCTCATGGGGCGCATGCGCTTCCCACAGGAGCATCAGTCCGGCCACCTCCAAGTTGGAGGACAGTTCCAAACCAGCCGTATCGCCCGGACGATCCTGACCGAGTTCCAGCAGCATGGCTTCGTACTGGCCACGGCGTTCAGGGTCCGTAAGCAGGTCTGCTGATAAGCGGAGCAGCTCAGCTCTTTGGTTGAGCGACTCATGGGTGAACCCCTGATCGGGACAGCGATCGAGGCGCAACTGAAGTGTGCGTAACACGGCCTCAGGTTCCGCCGTCGGACTAACCCCCAGCAGACGGAAATGGTCGATGGGCAGGTCCACCAGCGTTGCAGCTATTGGCTGCAGACTGTAGGCAGTGTCTGGGGTTTTGCCCATCGATCCGCCATGGACCCTTAAAGTCTGTGGTCAAACAGGTGGTGCCATGGGTCAGGACATCGCAATCGGCACAGAGTCACGCAGCGCCTCCTCCGCCGACGGACAGTCTCTGCTTGGGGCCCATGCAGAGCGGCTCTCAACCCTGGTGACAGCCCAAAGGGCCACCGTGGACAAGGAAACCGGCCTGGCTCTGTTTCGCGACATGACCCTCGGCCGTCGCTTCGAGGACAAGTGCGCGGAGATGTACTACCGCGGCAAGATGTTTGGCTTCGTGCACCTCTACAACGGTCAGGAGGCTGTGAGCACTGGTGTGATCGGTGCCATGAAGCGACAACACGACTGGTTCTGCAGCACCTATCGCGATCACGTTCACGCCCTGAGTGCCGGCGTTCCCGCCCGAGAGGTGATGAGCGAACTGTTCGGCAAGGAAACCGGTTGCAGCAAAGGACGCGGTGGCTCGATGCACCTGTTCTCCAGAGAACACCACCTGCTGGGCGGTTTTGCCTTCATCGGCGAAGGCATTCCAGTCGCCCTCGGCGCGGCATTCACCAGCCGCTACAAGAGGGATGCCCTTGGTGACCCCAGCAGCAATTCAGTGACAGCTGCCTTCTTCGGAGACGGCACCTGCAACAACGGGCAGTTCTTTGAGTGCCTGAACATGGCGCAGCTCTGGAAGCTGCCGATCATTTTTGTGGTCGAAAACAACAAATGGGCCATCGGCATGGCCCACGACCGTGCCACCAGCGATCCAGAGATCTGGCGAAAGGCCGGTGCTTTCGGCATGGCCGGAGAAGAGGTCGACGGCATGGACGTTTTGGCCGTTCGGGCCGCCGCCCAGAGGGCCGTTGAACGGGCCCGGGCTGGTGAAGGACCAACGGTGTTGGAGTGCCTGACCTACCGATTCCGAGGCCATTCACTGGCTGATCCTGATGAACTGCGTGCCGAAGAAGAAAAACAGTTCTGGGCCAAACGCGATCCACTCAAAGCGCTTGAACGCGACCTCGTCGGCTCCGGCCTGACCAGCAGCGAGGACCTGCGGGCGATCGAGAAGGAAATCGATGGCATCGTGCAGGACTGTGTCGACTTCGCCCTCAGTGCACCCGAACCTGATGGATCTGAGCTGACGCGGTACATCTGGGCTAAAGACTGACATCAAGCTGATCAGAGCCCATGCAAACGGGCCTGATCAGCTGCCGCCCTGAAAACCAGGGCATGCCGCTTCACCAAGGGCGTCATGGCGTCGTATCCACCGCCAATCACAGTGGCCACAGGAATCTTGCGGCGCAGACAGGCATCCAACACCAGATGATCCCTTTGCAGCAGGCCGACATCCGTTAAGGCCAGTCGTCCCAGACGATCATCGCGATGGGGATCAACACCGGCGTTGTACAGCACGATCTGCGGATTCAACCGGTCCAGCAGATCAGGCAGATGGTCGCCAATCAAGGCGAGGTACTCCTGATCCTCCACCCCATCGCTGATCGGCAGGTCGAGATCGCTGCTCTGCTTCCGCGCGGGGAAATTTGACGCAGCATGCGCTGAAAAGGTGAACACCCGTGGCTCGTGTTGAAAGATCAGCGCAGTGGCATCGCCCTGGTGCACATCGAGATCCACCACCATGATCTGCGTGAGGCCTTCCTGCTCCAGCAACGTGCGCGCACAGATCGCCAGATCATTGAAGATGCAGAACCCACTGCCGTAAGCAGGAAAGGCGTGGTGCGTCCCACCCGCGAGGTGGCAGGCCAGACCATGCTTCAAAGCCAGTTGGGCAGTCAGCAACGAACCGCCAACGGCAAGAAACGTGCGCTGCACTAAAGGGGTGGTGACAGGGAGTCCGATACGCCGCTGAGCCAGACGATCCAGCCGGTCCCTGGCAAACGCTTCGTGATAGTCACGGTCATGAACCAGTTCCAGCAAACGACGAGGAACTGGAAGTGGTCGATGCATCTGAACATCACTGGCCAGCCCTGTCTCCCTGAGACAACTGTCGAGCTGGCGAAACTTCGCCATCGGGAACCGATGACTACTGGGTAGCGGGGCGCTGTAAACCTCGTGATAAACGAGTGGTGGTTTCAACGATTCAAAGGGCTACTCACCTCTGAACAATCAGAAGCTGGGTGCAACGCGGCGAGTCAAGTTACGCAGTTTGCGCAATGCCTTGAGCTCCACCTGACGAACACGCTCTCGCGAGACCTCAAGCAGACGACCGATTTCGGCCAGTGTGTGCCGCTCATGGCCGTTCAAGCCGAAACGCAGCGTGAGAACGTGCTGCTCCTGATCACTGAGATGACTCATCCAGCGCCCGAGCTGTTCGTGATGAATCCGCTGCTCCACCTTGTCAAGCGGCTCTCCCAATGAAGCATCAGCAATGAGATCGCCCAGGAAGCTGCGACCTTCCTCCCCATTCACGGGTGCATCCAGGCTGCTGGTTGTGAGCGACTGCCTCAACAGCGAATCGAGCTCTGCAACCGGCATATCCATCGCCTCGGCAATCTCGAGTCGACTGGGCATCGCACCGAGCTTGTGGGCGAGATCAAGGCTCACCTTGCGAATCGTGGTGAGGCGCTCACTCAGATGCACTGGCAAGCGGATGGTGCGCGATTGACAAGCAATGGCGCGCGTCATGCTCTGGCGAATCCACCAGAAGGCATAAGTCGAAAATTTGTAACCACGGGTGGGGTCAAACTTCTCAACAGCACGCTCAAGGCCGAGGGAACCCTCCTGAATCAGATCGAGGAGTTCAAGACCTTTTCCCTGATATTTCTTGGCAACACTGACAACCAAACGCAGATTGGCTTTCATCATCCGCTGCTTGGCACGCAGGCCCACACGGATCATGCGCTTCTGCTTGTTTGAAAACGTCTCACTGTCAGATGAAATCGTCCCATCCTCGGTGAGTTGCATCAGTTGCTGCACCTGATTGCCCAGCTCAATCTCCTCAGCTGGAGTCAGCAATGGAATCCTGCCAATCGTGGCGAGGTACCAACTGATCGGATCGCTACTTCGTCGTTTTTGGGTTTCTGAAACCCCTGCTGCCGCGGAGACCATGGGGAAGAATATTTTCGTTGAGTGACTTTCCTATGAATTTCACGATCAGCGATGTGTTTTCAGCAACCCTTCAGATTCGTGCGTGGAAAACGACACAAAACCCAGCGAATCGTGTAAAAAATGCAAAAAAGTCAACGCCAATTGCAGATCAAGTCAAGATCGCAACATGAAACGCGTGAGACTCGCTAATTGATCTGAAATCGCCATTGCACCACTGCTTTGTTCGCATCGCTGAGCTGCAACGGCGTGCATCAAGGCAGATGCGGCAAGGTCTTCGAAACTGAGGTTTCCCTTAGCTGCCAGACAGCGGGCACCCCAGCCAGTGGCGTGACCAGCCAGAAGATCACCCAGGCCGGTACGAGCCACCTGAGGATCAGTGTCTGAGAGCTGCCTCAAGTCGCCGCCAGGAGAAGCAATCACGCTGTGAGCACCCTTCAGCAGCACCACGGCCCCCGAGCAATCCGCCGCTGCCGCGGCCTTCTGCAGCGGAGAGTCCTGCAGGCATTCAGGGAACAAGCGCTCAAATTCACTGCCGTGGGGCGTGATCCAGGTCGGTCCGGAGCGTTTCAACAACCAGCGCCAACCACCCTCAGCAGCGGCTAGCTGATTAAGGCCATCAGCATCAATCACCAGCAGGCCGGCGAACTCCAACAGGGGCTCCGCCCATCGCTGCCAGCACCCCTGCACCATTCCCAGACCCGGCCCGAGCAAGACGGCATCCAGGCGAGCCAGATCACACGGCGCCAAAGCCTCTCCCCATTCCAGCGACCCTTGGTGATCCGACGAGAGACCCGCCCTCAGAACCACCTCAGGCGCCTGCTGCCAGAGATGCTCTGCGACGCTTTCGGGAACACAGGCCTCAACACTGCCGGCACCAGAGGCCAGGGCGCCACGCAGCGCCAGGTGGGCTGCACCTCGATAGCGCTCACTGCCGGCAATGAGCAACAAACGCCCCCGCTGATATTTCATCGCCGCCGGCAACTCCGGTGGACGCGGAAGTCCAGCAAGATCATCAGCCCGCAGGTGCAGCTCCGCCGGTGATGACAGCGACTCAGTGAGCCGCACAGGCACAGCCAGATCAATGCGGTGCAGGTGGCCCACATGCTCTAAAGCCGCGTCCTGAATGAGTCCACGCTTGATCAAGCCCACGCAGAGAGTGTGCGCAGCAATCGCGGCGCCGCCTTGCATGGGGCAACCGGAATCGGAGTCCAGGCCCGCGGGAAGATCCAGGCTCACCAAACGCCCTGGCGCCTCACACTGTCTGCGTTGGAGCAGATCAGCCAGATCGCCAGGCAATGGCCGTTTCTGACCCAGACCAAAGAGTGCCTCGATCCAGAGCCCCTGTTCAGCAGGGTCAGGAGACGACTGCAAGGGAGCAGCGCCAAGCCAAAGCAAATGGCGCCAATGCTCCTCAGTGAGGGGCTGACGCAGAGGTAAGGGCGCCCAAACCCTCACATCCACATTTGCCTCCAGCAACTTGCGAGCCACCACCAGCCCGTCTCCGCCGTTGTGGCCTGGTCCAACTAGCACCAGCACGCCGGAATCCAGTAATGGCCGACGCGCCAGAAACCAGTCAGCCATGCGCTGGCCCACCGTTTCCATCAGAGCCGCAACCGGCAGACCGCTGGCCAGCCACTGCCGCTCCAGAGTGAGCATCTGATCAGCGGAGACCAAGAGATGGTCGGCATCAGCGGGTGGCCAGATCACTACCGGGGCCCATGGCACCTCACTATGGAAAGAGAATCCCGTTGATGCCCGCCCATCCATGTCGGCAACGACGCCCAGCATTGCCGCCACGTCAGCCGGTGCCCAGGCCCTGGAGCGTCTGCAGACCTGGCCAGGTGAGCACCGCGTGGCGGTGGGCCTATCTGGTGGAGTCGACAGCTCTCTCACCGCTGCCTTGATGGTGGAGGCAGGCTGGGAGGTTGAAGGGCTCACGCTCTGGCTGATGAGCGGCAAAGGCGCCTGTTGCGCCGAAGGCCTTGTGGATGCGGCAGGAATCTGCGAGCAACTGGGCGTCCCCCATCACATCGTCGATTCGCGCGAAAACTTCGCGCGCGAAATTGTGGAAGGTTTGATCGAGGGCTATCAGGCTGGAATCACACCCTTGCCCTGTTCGCGCTGTAACCGGTCGGTGAAATTCGGCCCGATGCTCGACTGGGCACGGCAGGAACGGGGACTTGAACGGGTTGCCACCGGCCATTACGCGCGCATACGCCTGGATGAGTCCACAGGACGCTGGAAACTTTTAAGGGGTCTGGACACCCGCAAGGATCAGAGCTACTTCCTCTACGACCTCAACCAGGATGTGCTCTCCCGGGTGGTGTTTCCACTGGGCGAACTCACCAAACCCGATACCCGACTGGAAGCGGGCCGCCATGGACTGCGCACTGCGGAGAAGCCGGAGAGTCAGGACCTCTGCCTTGCGGATCATCACGGCTCCATGCGTGCGTTCCTCGACGCCTATCTGCCACCGCGACAGGGAGAAATCGTGCTTCAGGACGGCACGATTGTGGGCCATCACGATGGCATCGAGCACTTCACCATTGGCCAGCGCAAGGGACTGGGTGTGGCATGGAGCGAACCTCTGCATGTCGTGCGCCTGGATGCGGCGATGAATCGTGTGGTGGTGGCACCCCGAGCTGAGGCAGGTCGAGCCTGTTGTGAGGTGGGAGCCATTAATTGGGTCTCGATCGCACCGCCGGCTGCAGGCTTCAGCCGCAGAGTGGAAGTGCAGGTTCGTTACCGCAGCGGCCCGGTGATGGCCGATCTCACCTGCATTGAGGCCACAGATGCCGACATCGCTGGACAACGTCCCCATCGTTGCCGACTGAGATTCGACGAGCCTCAGTTCTCGATCACTCCTGGCCAGGCGGCGGTGTTCTACGAAGGCGAGTCCGTGCTGGGAGGGGGCCTGATCCAGACCTCGTCTTAAGCAGAGCACCGAACGCGACCAGGACCATCAGCCAGAGCGGCCACTCACGCCAGACCGCATACAGGGTCATGCCTTGCACTGATTCCACCCGAACCGGCAGCAGCCCCGGGAGCATGGCGGGCAGTTTTGCCTCAACGAGTCCGCGATCGGCAATCAGAGCCGTGGGGCCTGTATTGGCAACCGAAACGAGTGGCCGGGCGGTCTCCAGGCTACGCAGTTGTGCCAGTGCCAGGAACTGCCGCTGCAAGAGCAGTGGATAAGGGTCGAGATTGGCTGCTGCCAGGATCCATTGCGCGCCATTCGCCACCGCCTCGGCCAGAGCGGTTCCATTGCTGATCTCGTAACAGATGGCCACCGCCGCGGGTGGGCCGCCCCAGCGCCAGAGCCTGGAGGGCTCACCGGACTGCAGGCCTCCAACTGCCGACAAGCCGGCAAGACCGGGCAAGGAGGGAGCCCATTCCCCCAGCGGCACCAGGCGATGCTTATCGATGCTGCTGGACGGCCCTGTTGTCTCTGATGTCATCAGCAGGAGCGAGCTGCGCTGCTGGCCCGCCACGAAACGGAAGCCACCACTGATCAGGGGAATTCCGCCACCCTGTTCCAGCCCAAACTTCACGGGGAGCGTGCCCTCAGGAGCGAGCAGCAGTTGGGCCCCGTCTCGGTCGGCGCTCTCCATGGCCTCACGCAATCGCCAGGGCAGCTCTGTCTGTCGACGAACGCTGAACTTCTCACGGGTGGGAATCGCCGTTTGCCACAGGGCCATCGGCAACACCTCGTCGTCCTTCGTGCCCTGAGCAACTCCCGTGATGGCCACGGCACCAAGACCATGGGCAACCACCAGGCCAAGAACACCCCAGCGCAGAAGCCGCCAGCGCTGCTCTGCTTCAACGCGAACCCCGCACCACAAGTGCCAGAGCCACCAGCCCAGCAGCAGCTGAACAACGGCCAGTCCTCCGGCACCGAACCAACCGGCCAGACCTGCAAGCCAGCGATCAGCTGGAAGAACGCTGCCACCAACACCAATCCAAAAGAGCGGTCCCCTGGCGAGAAGCGTCTCGCTCAGGCCCCAGACCAGGGACAAAATCAAGGCCTGCAGCAAGCCGCTGCGACCAGGCAGCCAGCGCGCCAACAGACTCCATCCCGCCACAAGCAGTGCTGCAGACAGAACACAGGCCAACCAGACCAGCAGGGCAAGGGGGAGACTCAGGGGTGCCGGCACTCCCAGCCAGGTCAACGGATGCAAGGCAATCAACCAGCGATGGCTGATGGCAATCGCCACTGCAGCCCAGAGCGCCGCAGCAAGAGGTGATCGAACGACCGACCACAGCAACGCCAGGGCAGGGACCATCCACCACGGGCCTGAAAAACACAGGCCGAGTCCTGCCAGAACTCCTCCGCTCAGTCCCCGGAGCAAGGACAGTGATCGGTCATTGCCCATGGTCAGCACCATTGGATGCCGTCATCCTGAATTCAGACTGACTGCGATTCTCGATGGAGACCGCCAACCCTCTTCAGCTGCTGCTGCTCCGAGGTCTCGGAACTACCACCCTGGTGGCTGACCGTCTCCGTTACGTGACCCAGGAATGGGTGAGCAGTGGACGCCTCGATGCAACTCATGCCTCCGCACTTGTGGATGACGTGCTGAAGGCTCTGCGCGGTGAAACACCGGAACTGGAGCAGCAGATGGGGCGCAACCTCGAACGCAACCGCGACAACTTGCTCCAAGATCTCGGTCTCGCCAGCCAGAAGGAGCTCGATGAATTGCGCGGTCGTATCGACCGACTCGAGCAACAGCTGCGCCAACGCGATCGACAGGAGTGAGCCCTGCCAGAATCAGCAGGAACGAACGGACCTCCAGTGCGCGACATTCTGATCAGTTCTGCTGTCTGCGTGGCCTGCCTGATCGTGGCTCTCGTCAGTCAGATCGTGGCTCCTTCCACCGTGATCGCAGCAGCTCCGGCAGCGCAACCTGCCATCGTTCAGACCGCTGGTCTGAACAGCGCATCCAGTCCGATGGAACTGGATCCCGATGAGACCAATCCCACTCTTTTCGCCATGGCCCCCGATTCCAACCAAGCCGACGCCTCGGCACTCGGAGGCCCCATGAGCGCCGATAAAACCCAGATCCTGGCCAGCGGCCTGCGCATCACCGACATCGAGGTCGGCAGCGGCCCTGAAGCCGTCGCCGGTCAGACCGTTGTGGTGCACTACCGAGGAACGCTGGAGAACGGCAAACAATTCGATGCCAGCTATGACCGTGGTAAGCCCTTCACGTTCCCCCTGGGACGCGGCCAGGTGATTAAAGGTTGGGATGAAGGTGTCCAGGGCATGAAAGTGGGCGGCAAGCGCAAGCTGGTGATCCCACCTGAGCTCGGTTACGGCACCCGCGGGGCCGGAGGCGTCATTCCGCCGAACGCAACGCTGATTTTTGATGTCGAGCTGCTCGACATCAAGTCTTGAGCGACAGTTAGGCTGAGCGGACGGCAGTTGACCATCAACCCACATGTTCCGCTCGGCACTCTCAGCCATCTTTCGCGCACTACCTGCTGAAGCAGCACAAGCCCACTGCGATGGTCCTTGTGGGGTCTACGACCCTGCTTCAGCACGGGTTGCAGCGGAAGCTGTTCTCTCAATGACCAAGAAGCTCAAGGCCATCGAAGCGCCTGCAGCAGGTGACGCGGCAGCTCTCGCGCACTACAACAACACGTTTTCGCGCTACGTGGCGATCAAGGAAGAGGAAGCAACCAAGGCCAAGAAAGAGCTGATGATCCTCTGGACGGACTACTTCAAGCCCGATCACCTCGCCACGTTCCCCGACCTGCACGACACCTTCTGGAAAGCAGCAAAACTCTGCAGCGCCTGCAAGGTCAACATCGATCAGGGCAAGGCAGAGGAGCTGATGGCAGCCGTTGAAAAAATCCATGGCATGTTCTGGCAGTCCAAAGGCCGCAACGACGCCTGGGTCACCGCATCCTGAGTGCATCACCTACTGGGTGAACCACTGTGAACGCTCCACTTCCAGCAGCTGGTCTGAAAGATCTGCTGCTGTTTTTTTTGGGGCGACGCAGGCTGTTCCAGGTGGAGGGAGACTCGATGCTCCCCGCTCTTCAACCCAAGCAACGGCTGCTGGTGAAGCTGCGGCCCCATGACGGCAAATCGCCATCACCTGGAACGGTGGTGGTCTGCCATCACCCAAGCGACCTCAATCTGGTGATCACAAAGCGCGTCTGGCAGTCGAACGATGGCTGGCTAGAGCTCAGAGGCGATAACCCAACAGCCAGCACAGACAGCCGCCAATTTGGGCAGGTGGCCTTGGAGCAAGTGATCGGTGAAGTGACTGCTGTGATCCCACCGACAGGTCGGTCCAGCGAAGGGACCTGACTCAGCCGGATATCAATGTGCGCAGACCCTGCTCCACATCCTGCTGACGCATCAAGGCTTCACCCACCAACACCGCAGCAGCACCTGCGGCCTGAACGCGATCGAGATCAGCTCGGGCGAACAGACCCGACTCACTCACCAGCAGCGCGCCCTGGGCTTTGAGTTCGTCTGCAAACTGTTCGGCCAGTTGCTCTGTGTTGGAGATGTCGGTCTCAAAACTGGTGAGATCCCTGTTGTTGACTCCAATCAATGGGAAACCGCCAAGAGCCAGAACCCGCTGCAGTTCTTGCGCGTCATGCACTTCCACCAGCACCGTGAGTCCGATCGCCGCGGCTACTTTGCGCAGATAAGACAGATCCTGATCCGAAAGAATTCCAGCGATTAACAGTGCTGCATCAGCACCGGCAGCACGCGCCTGATAGAGCTGATGTGGACTGAGGATGAAGTCTTTGCAGAGCAAAGGCACATCCACGGCCTCGCGCACGGCGACCAGCACATCGAAACCACCCTGGAAAAAGGTCTTGTCCGTCAACACGGACAGGCAGCTGGCACCACCGGCCACATAAGAACGTGCGATCGCAACGGGATCGAAATCCTCACGGATCACACCCTTACTGGGACTGGCCTTTTTAACCTCAGCGATCACAGCTGGCAGAACAGGTGCCGATCGCAACGTGGCCAGAAAATCTCTTGCCTTGGGGAGTTCAGCAACACGTGCTTTCAGCTGCGCCAAGGGCATGCGCTGACGTGCGACTTCAATTTCCTTGTCTTTCTCCCAGACGATCTTTTCGAGGATGTTGCGGGGCTCACTCTCCTCATGAGGGATGGCATATTCGAGATGAGCCACCTGAACCTTGGGATTGGGTGGACGGCGACGAAACTCCATAGCGGCAAACGTGGGAGGTGATCAGGCAGCGGCGGTGAGAGAAGCGGCAGCCTGCTTATAGGCCACTTCAACCACTTCGCTGAGGGTCGGATGAGTATGCACTTCGGTGGCCAGCTGACGCACACTCTGACGACGGGCCACCGCATTGGAGACCTCCTGAATCAGGTCAGCGGCATGCAGTCCATAGATGTGGGCACCAAGCACCTCACCAGTGACCTTGTTAAAAAGCAATTTCATCAGGCCATCACTCTCCAGTTCAGCCAGAGCCTTGGAATTGGCCTTGAAATAGCTGCGAACCACGCCGAGCTCGAACCCCTGATCAGCAGACTGCTGCTTGGCATCGGCTTCGCTCAGCCCCACTGAGCTGATTTCAGGGTGCGTGAACGTGGCTGCAGGAATACTGCGGTAGTCGATCTCACGGGTGTGACCGAGGATATTGTCGACAGCCACCGTGCCCTGAGCAGCAGCGGTATGGGCCAGCATCAGCTTGCCGGTCACATCGCCGACAGCCCAGAGGTGGGGTACGGGCTGACCGCCAGACAGCACTCGCATGCCGTCGTCGATGGGCACAAATCCGCGGTTGGTTTCAACACCCAAAGCCTCAAGGTTGAGACCTTTGCTGCTGGGCACCCTGCCCGTGGCCACCAGCACCGCATCAACCTCCAGAGTCTCAACGGGTTCACGGGTCTGCATATCAACCAGTTCGATCACTGCGGGGGAACCGGGCTTGATCGACTGGGCCAGAACGCCTGAACGGGCATCAATGTCACGACCGTCGATCAGCTTGCGCGCAGCAAGCTTGGCGATATCTGGATCGAAGGTGGGCATCACCCGATCCAGGGCCTCAATCATGGTCACCTCACATCCGAGCGCGGTGTAAACATCGGCGAATTCCAGGCCGATGTATCCACTGCCGATGATGGCGATCCAGCGTGGAAGCCATTCCAGGTTCACGGCCTCATCACTGGTAAACACACTGCGTCCATCCGTCTCGATACCAGGCGGGACAAAGGGATCAGAACCGGTGGCGAGGATCACATCACGAGCCGAGAGAATCCTGTCGACACCGCTGATTTCACGGACTCCCACCCGCTGTGGAGCATCCAGGCGTCCCTGACCACGGATGATCGTGACACCAGCCCTCTCAAGCGTCTTGGTGAGGTTGCTGCGGATCGTGGCCACCAGTTCATTGGCGTGATCAGCGATCTTTTGGCGCTCAAAGCGAACGGGTGCCGCATGGATACCAAAGCTGGAGAGATGCTTGGCATCGGCAAGCTCTCGCACCCGGCCGGAGGCTGCCAACAAGGCTTTAGACGGAACACAGCCGCGATTCACGCAGGTCCCGCCCATATCGCGAGACTCGATGATCGCCACCTTCAGTCCGTGATCAGCGGCATGTTTGGCCGCATCGAAACCGCCATAACCGGCACCGATCACGATCACATCGAAGTCGAAACTGGCGTCGCTCACCCGGACAGCTGCATGGAGGCCGTCATTGTCGCCCGTCGGCGTTCCAAAAGGAGAGGAACGGCTGCTGAGGCGACATTGAGAGACTCAACCTGACTGCTGTGGGGAAGCGTGACCCCATGGCTGCAGCAGGCCTGCAGGGCTGGATGAAGACCTGCTGCCTCATTACCGAGCACCAACACGGTGGGACGGCACCAGTCCAGCTGCCAGTAAGGAATCACCGGTATCCCAGCTCCTGACTCAGGCACCAGCGCCGCCACCACCTGAAGACCACGATCACGGGCTGCGCTGAGCTTGTCAGTCAACTGCTCAACACCAACCGCATCTGTGGGACCCAAGCGCCTGAGCGGTAGTCGCAGCACTGCTCCAACGGCTGAGCGCACCACTTTCGGAGCCAGGGGGTCAGCACCTGCAGCAAGCCAGACCTCCTCAATATCTGCAGCCAGGGCGGTGCGCAGCAAGGTGCCGACGTTGCCGGGATCCTGCACACGATCAAGGGCCAACACAAACAATGGGGCGTCAGCAGACTCCGGCAGCTGGTCGATCGGCCAGAGACAGGCCACCCCATCGGGGTTGACCGTGGAGAGAGCTGCTCTGAGTGCTTCATCAGCCATCGGCTGCAGATCGATGTCAACCGCCGAGAGATCGATCAGATCCGCATGAGAGTCAAGCCAGGCTGGCGTCGCCATCACCTTGATCGGCATGGTCGGCCGACGCGGCAAAGACAGCAGCTCTTGCAGTTGATGCGTGCCTTCGAGCAGAAGATGTCCGTCCTGCTGACGCCCTGAGGATGTCGCCAGAGAGCGAAGACGCCGAACAAGAGGATTGCGACGGCTGGTGATCAGATCGACGCCGGAACCCGGAAGCTGATTCACCTCAAAAGCTGGCGTGCTTCCGCACCTTCAGCCCATCGTGAAGACTCAGTTCGCTGCCCTCGAGATCAACGCCGTTGACGGAGGCAATCTCACCCTTAATCCCCTCAGCTGAGAGGTTTTCCACCAGCTTCTTGATGACCTGGTCTTCAACAGCGGCCTGATCAACCTTGTCAGGAGTCAGCGCTTCCAGAAACTTGCCAACTTTGGACGCCACAACCTCTGATGAGTTGGAGATCTTCAGAACAATCATGGGCGGTGGTTGAAGCCTTCTGAGAACAAGATAGTTCGGATGGGGAAGGTTGAACTCTTGCCGCAGTGCGGCTGTCAGCGCAGTGATCTGAGCCTTCAATCAGCACCTGAGCTCAATCCGAGAAGAGGGGTCAATTGCGGGTGATCCCGTAAGTGCAGAGTCTCAGGTTCAGAGGCCTCCCTGAAGCAGTGCGATCAAACGCCTTCGAGGCTGCGTTTGCTCGCCCGAAGACGATACGGGGTGTAATTCAACGCGTCCCATTCAGCCCTCATGCATAGAGCCAACTAGCGACACTGAAATCACTCAAAAACATCCTTAATAATCAATCAGTGACAGAAAAGGTGCTGTCAAAATTGAGGCCGAACTCAAGACCCGACGAAGGTCTCATCGAGAGTTCGATTCAATCAATGCGGATGGGGAGACTTGAACTCCCACGACATTGCTGCCACTAGTACCTGAAACTAGCGCGTCTACCAATTCCGCCACATCCGCTGGCGTGTGTCGCAAAGCGACCCGTGAAACATACGACATCGGCACTCAGCCGTTGCTTCGAACGTCAAGACAGTTTGGGGGCCGGCCGTCTAGACGGTCTCAGGCATAGCCGTCAAGATAAGAATTCGGCAGGAAATAACAGGGATGACAGCCGCGGCGCCCGCGTCTCAAGACATTCTCAAGCCCCATCTTGAGATCCAAGGCGGCAACAGACTGCAAGGAGAGCTTCGTGTGAGCGGCGCCAAGAATTCCGCCCTGGTGCTGATGACAGCTGCCCTGCTGACGGAAGACACGCTGACCCTCAGCAACGTGCCTCCTCTGACCGACATCGATGGCATGGAGAGCATCCTTGTTTCGATGGGAGTGAAGGTCCGGCGCAGCAGTGAAACCATCCATCTTCAGGCTTCCGACCTCACCAGCGCAGAACCTCCCTACGAACTCGTCAACGGGCTTAGAGCCAGCTTCTTCGCAATCGGTTCAATCCTCGCTCGCATGGGCCACGCCAAGGTTCCTCTACCTGGTGGCTGTCGCATTGGTGCACGCCCTGTAGTGGAGCACATCCGCGGACTGAAAGCACTTGGGGCCGTGGTGACTGTTGAACATGGCGTGGTTTCGGCCACGGTTCCTGGCGATAGCAAACGTCTGAAAGGGGCCTCGATTGTTCTCGACTGCCCGAGCGTCGGCGCCACGGAAACGATCCTTATGGCTGCAAGCCTGGCAAAAGGCACCAGCGTGATTGAGAACGCAGCGCAGGAGCCTGAGGTTCAAGACCTCGCCAACCTGCTGAATGCCATGGGAGCTCGCATCAGCGGAGCCGGCGGTCCATCCATCACCGTTGAAGGTGTGGAGCGGCTGCACGGTTGCGACTACACGGTGATTCCCGACAGGATCGAAGCAGGCACCTTCCTGCTGGCTGCCGCAATCACGCGCTCAACGCTGCGCATCGCCCCAGTTGTTCCTGATCACCTCAACTCCGTGCTTCAGAAATTGCGCGACTGTGGTTGCGTTCTGGAGTTCGATGGCGATGGCATCGTCATCACCCCAGGCACCATCAAAGGCATTGACATCACCACCCAGCCTTTCCCAGGTTTCCCAACCGATCTGCAGGCACCATTCATGGCCTTGCTGGCGACAGCCCAAGGCACCAGCGTGATCACTGAAAAGATCTACGAGAACCGCATGCAGCATGTAGCGGAGCTGCAGCGCATGGGTGCAGCCATCCGTGTTCAAGGCAACGCCGCTATCATCGAAGGGGTTCCCTCCCTCAGTGGAGCTCCTGTGAATGGAACCGATCTGCGCGCATCAGCCGCCATGGTGCTTGCAGGCCTGGTGGCCAAGGGCAAAACGCAAGTGAGTGGCCTGAACCACCTCGACCGGGGCTACGCCGGCATCGAAGCGAAACTCACGGCCAGCGGGGCGAAGTTGGAACGTCACTGTTCCTAAGACGCTGCTCTGAACTGCATCGCCTAAAGTTGAGAAGTGGGAGCGTGGCGGAATTGGTAGACGCAGCGCACTCAAAATGCGCCGCCTTCGGGTTTGTCGGTTCAAGTCCGACCGCTCCTATTGATCCTCAAGGTTCCGACAGGATTGATCTGATCACTGGTAACGCGGCAGGACTCTGCGAGAGAATGAGTAATTGATGTCCTCCGGGCAACAACCCTGAAGATCCATGGTGGAGCCAGCGCCAGTGCCCCCTTCCGATGCGGTGATGGGCACCTATAACCGCTTCGCGCTCTCCCTCCAGCGCGGCAAAGGTTGTTGGGTCTGGGATGACAAAAGCCGTCGCCACCTCGATGCCGTTGCCGGCATTGCCACCTGCACTCTGGGGCACAGCAACAGAGCGATGCGCAAGGCTCTCACCGGGCAGCTGCGCAAGCTGCAGCACGTTTCCAATCTCTACCGAATTCCAGAGCAGGAAGCGCTGGCCAAGTGGCTGGTGAATAACAGCTGCGCAGACAGTGTTTTTTTCTGCAATTCAGGGGCTGAGGCCAACGAAGCGGCAATCAAACTGGCCCGGAAACACGGTCATCTGCGCCGAGGCATTGAACGACCGGTGATCGTCACTGCTGCGGCCAGCTTTCATGGACGCACGCTAGCCGCGGTCAGCGCCACGGGACAACCCAGATACCACCAAGGTTTTGAACCCATGGTGGAAGGCTTCGAATTCTTCCGATATAACGATCTCGCGGATTTCGAACAGCTGCTCGAGCGCCTGGAACAGAACGGTCCAAGCGTGGCCGCGGTGCTGATCGAGCCTCTTCAGGGCGAAGGAGGCGTAAATCCAGGTGATCCCGAGGTGATGCAGGCGATCCGTGAGCACTGCGATCAACGCAACATCCTGCTGATCTTCGATGAAGTGCAGGTGGGGATGGGCCGAACCGGCACGCTCTGGGGTTATGAGCAGCTCGGTGTTCGTCCCGATGCCCTCACCCTGGCCAAAGGCCTAGGAGGCGGACATGCCGTCGGCGCGCTGATGGTGCGCCACAACGCCGATCTGTTTGAACCGGGCGACCACGCCAGCACCTTCGGCGGTAACCCTTTCGCTTGCCAGGCCTGTCTGACGGTGGCCAGCGAAATCGAAAGGCGCAATCTGCTGCGCAATGTGCGCGAGCGGGGCGCCCAGCTGCGTGAGGGACTCAACAGGCTCGTGGACCATTTCCCCAATTATTTGGAGGGATCGCGTGGTTGGGGGCTGCTTCAGGGCCTGGTCTTCAAGGAAGACTGCGGGATCACTGCGGCGGACGTGGTGAAAGCAGCTCTCGAGGAACAGTTGCTGGTGGTGCCCGCCGGTGCTCAGGTGGTGCGCATGGTGCCCGCTCTGGTGATCAATGCCCGAGAGATCCAGGTCCTCCTCACACGCCTGGAACGCGCCCTGAACCGTGTGAGCTGAGTGACGCCACAGGGAAATCCCCCCCATGAACTGAGTGATCTGCTGCCGCGCTTTGATGTGCGTGGCATGGACCTGTCGCTGGACAGGATGACCATCGCCCTGGAGCATCTACATCAACCGGCTCGGTCGATTCCTGCCGTTCAAGTCGTCGGCACCAACGGCAAGGGGTCCATCGCCTGCCTAATCCACTACGGCTTGATGGCGGCCGGTTTGTGCTCAGGCCTCACCACATCGCCCCATCTGGTGAGTTGGTGTGAACGCATCCGCATCAACAACCAGTTGATCTCGATCACGGCCTTGCGACAGACGCTCGAGCAGTTGCAACCACTGACCGAACAATGCCGCCTCACTCCATTCGAGCAACTGATCTGCAGCGCGCTGATTCACTTCGAAGCCCAGAGGCCCGACTGGCTCGTTCTGGAAGCAGGACTGGGAGGCCGACTGGATGCCACCACAGCCCACAGTTGGCGGCCTCTGATCGCTGTAGCGTCGATCGGCATGGACCATCGCGAGCATCTGGGCCCCAGCCTTCATGCCATTGCAGCAGAGAAAGCCGCGGCCATTGGTGAGGGTGCCCACGTGATCAGTGCAAGCCAAGAACCCGAGGTATCTGCGGTGCTCGAGCAACGAGTCAACGAGGTCAAAGGCACCCTGCAGTGGGTCGATGCACTGGATGAAAGCTGGAACCTGGGTCTTTCAGGGGCCTTGCAGAAACGCAATGGGGCTGTTGCGGCAGCTGCACTGCAGTGGATGAGCACACGCAATGAGGTGATCTCAAGCCGAGCCATTCGTGAAGGCTTTGCAGCGGCACGCTGGCCCGGGCGCTTGCAGTGGATGCGCTGGAGGGGCTTGAGGCTGCGGGTGGACGGAGCCCACAATCCACCCGCCGCCATCCAGCTGGCACGAGAACGTTGCAGTTGGTCATCCGCAGGCAGCCGGCAGATCTGGATCCTGGCGATCCAGGCGCAGAAACAGGCACCGGAGATGCTTCAACAGCTGCTCGGCCCTCTTGATGAGGCCTGGATTGTGCCGGTGCCTGGGCATCGCAGCTGGAGATTGGAGCAACTGAAGCCAGCGCTGCCGCTGCAGGCCCATCAACTGAAGTCAGCTGAGACTGCTCTGGAGGCACTCAATCAGCTGCTTGATCAGGGCTGGCCCGGATCCGCCCCGGTGATCGCCGGATCTCTCTATCTGATAGGCCACTTAATGGAAAACGGCACATTGGAGGCAGAGTGAACGTCAAGCCACTCGCTGGAACCATGAAATCGCTGCTGAAGCTGCTTGCCGCACTCACCCTGGTGATGACCTGGCTGACGCCGCTGACTGTTCTGGCCCTCGATACCTCTGCTGGGGTGGGACTTCAGGACAGGGCTCTGTTTCAAGACCGGGTGGATTACACACTCACCAATCAGAGCGATGCTGACTTTCACGACCAGCAACTCACCAACACCTCCTTCGCAGGCGCCGTGGGACGCGGAGCTGATTTCAGCGGCGCCAACCTGCATGGGGCGATCTTCACGCAGGGAGCTTTTGCAGAGGCTGATTTTCATGGAGCCGATCTCAGCGATTCGCTGATGGACCGGGCCGACTTCACGCGAACGGATCTGCGCGATGCTCTGCTGATCGGTGTGATCGCTGCCGGCAGCAGTTTTGCAGGAGCCGATGTGGAGGGAGCTGACTTCAGCGACGCGCTGCTGGACCGGGATGATCAGCGCCGGCTCTGCCAAGTTGCTGAAGGCGTCAATTCCAGCACTGGTGTCTCCACCCGCGACAGCCTCAACTGCTGAACCCGCCAAGTTTTCCCGGATTGAGCAGTCCGGCGGGGTCGTAACGGTGCTTGGTGGCCACCTGATCCCCATCCACCACACCAAGGCCACCACCTTCCACGGTGAGCACATGCGGATTGAAGATCAGTGCGCCGAGATCTCGACACTCCTGCATCAATCGCTCCAGTGCTTCAACGCCGCGCCAGCGCACCAGTGGAAGTGATGCGAGCCGCTGAACGCCCTGCTGCCTGACAGCCTCCAGATGCCAGAGCAGATCATCACCCCAGGCCTGCTTGAGTGTGCTCAAACAGTCGATCTCCGGTTGGGGCAGCAGCATCTGCAGGTAGGTCCAGTCAGGATCGCGCTGGCGCAGATGCAGCGTCGTGTGGTTCCAGCTCAGCTCTCTCAGACCATTGCCTTGGCGGTCGGACTCCGCCCCGAGATGGGTCAGAACAGCCCCCATATCTGCCGCCAGCCGCTGAACCGTGCTCACCGCATCGGGAGCTACCAGCAGCAATAAGCGATCAGAAAGGCGCTGAGGCAGATCCCACTTCGGCAGCAACTCAACCACTGCTGCCTCCAGAACGGTGCAGAGATGCAGGTCAATCGCTGCTGAACTGCAACGTCTTGCCAGCTCCACTGCCGTCGCCCAGTCCGGACAATCCACAACCACTTCCTGCCAATCAACACGCAGTGCCGTGGCCAGCCGCAGTGCCGTGATGATGCCATTGGTGCCGTAGGCATGGTTCAACGCCTCGGCATCGCTGGCCTCGAGCTGAAGGACCCGCGGCTCCTGCTCCATGGTCACCACTTCCAGTCCGAGTAGGTGCCCCGGATCGCGAAGAAACCCCCAGCGCACGGAGCCGATTCCACCAGAACCACCGGCAATGAATCCACCGATCGTGGCGCTGCGCCAGGTGCTTGGCATCAGACGCAACTGCCGTCCAAAACCGGCCAGCTCCCGATTGAGATCTTTCAGCAGGCATCCGCACTCAACCTCGGCAACGCCGCTGACCTGATCAATGGAGCGCACGGCCCTCAGCTGGGTCATCACCATCACCACCCCAGATTCCAACGGCACGGACTGGCCGTAATTGCCCGTGCCTGATCCACGCAGGGTCAGAGGCACGGCATGACGCCGGCAGGCTGCGGCCACGCGAACAACCGCCTCCACGCTGTCCGGCCTCACTACAAGCTCTGCTCGGCAGTGAGCCAACCGCTGCGACAGCACCGGCGAGTAGTCGTAGGCATCACGAGACAACCGTTCCAGTTCCTCCGGCTGCGATAACAACCTGAGGCCAGGGACTGCTGCCAGCTCAGTTCGCAGGGCATCAGGAAGCATTGGTCGGTCTGAAAGGCGTTACGACCAATCCTGCACCCAATGTCCACCGGCAAGAACCCGGCGTGGACAAGCCATCGCCAGCAACTCAGGCCAGCCAGCCTCGGGCAGATGAATCAGATCCGCCGGTGCTCCGGCCCGCAGGCACCCGTCCCAGGCAAGGCCCATCAGCCGAGCCGCATCGGTGCCGAACGGCTTCATCCCATGGTCATCCCAGGGGGCGAGTTGGGCCAGGGGGAGACACATGGCGATCAGGGCCAGAGGATCGAGCCGCCCTCCTGGGAACCAGGGATCTTGAACGTTGTCACCACCCACGGCGACGGAAACACCTGCGCGCTGCAGCTGCCGAATCGGTGCCAACGGCCGGCGCAAAGGCGTCTCATTGTCTCGATGACCCAGCAACCAGCCATTGGTGAGCGGCAACGCCACCACCTGCAGGTTCTGACGGGCCATACGGGTAGCTAACCGCTGCAATGAACCGGCTGACAGCAGCGACAGGCTGCTGGCATGGCTGCAAGTGACAGGAACAGACAGGCTCATGCTCTCAAGCACACGCAGCAGCTGTCGCACCCCAGCCGCCGGATGGGAGGCCGCTTCATCGATATGCAGATCCACAGGGCAGCCATGTTGATCGGCAAGCTCCAGCAGTCGGCGCAGGGCCCGGCGCGTCGCTCGACCTCGACATGGAGGAGCAAGAACACCGCCGATCACGCCCTGGGCCTGGGCCACCTCAGCCGCCAAGTGTTCACCCTCGGGCGTCGACCAGTGCTCCACCGGCACCAGCGCAACAAGTTGCAGCTCGATGCGCTCACGCCACCGAGCTCGCATAGCCGACAACACCTCCCAGCTGCAGTTCGCACCAGGCCCGAGGCTGTCGATGTGACTGCGCACGGCCCTCAGGCCATGGTCCCAAGCCAGTTGCAAAGCACGTTCCGCACGCTGCTGAACCCGCTCGGCCGAGCGGGTCTCGTGTTCCCTGAAGTTGGCCGCCAAGGCGCCTGAATAAGTCCCAGCTGGATTGGGATACTCGTTCCAGGAGAATGCCTTATCCAGATGGGCATGGGGTTCTACCAATCGGGGTAGCAACAGACCCGTGGCCTCCGATGTGGCTTTCACCGACTGGATCCTGCTGCCAGACCAGGACAGGACCACGGGAATCAACCCATCCACATCAGCCGTTGGCGACGGATCAGAGCCCAGATCGAGTAAAGAGCGCGGACACCGTGCTCTCAACTCACCGGATGCCAACGAAACCCCTGCTGTGCTCATTCGAGCTTGCCGGCATCCGAATGAGCGTTGAGCACCCAAAACTGGCCTGCAAGTCCAAGGCTGGTCACTGAGTAGCGCGGCAATCGCAAGGCGGGCAAGAGGTTCTGACCACCCACAGTCGTGACATACACACTGGCCAGCCCGAGGTTCCAGCGACGGGTGAACTGGTCGGCCAGCAAGGCCAGCGCCGGCTCTTGATCGGCGATTAAGCGCGGACAATCACTGATCCAAAGCTGCAGCACCATCGGCAAGGTCTGACGCTCACAGACCTCCTTGGTGGCCAGATTCACCAATGTTTCCCCGGCAAAGTCCTGGTAATCGTCCCTGGTGGGATTGGTCACGAACAGAGCAGCACAGCTTCCTGCCACCACCAGCAAAGCTGCAGCCACCGTTACTGAAGGCCAGCGCCAACGAGGCGAAGACATGGGGGGTGTCACTGCAGGGCGAATTGATAGATTCTTACTGACGCGGCGGGCGTCGCCAAGTGGTTAAGGCAGCGGCTTGTGGCGCCGCTATTCGGGGGTTCGAATCCCCTCGCTCGCCCTTTCAACCTTTGACCAGGTGTTCTGTTTCAGGGCTCATCAATGCCTGAAGCAGATCATCGGCTCCATGCCGGATGGGATCCCTGCAAACAATCCCGAGACGTTCGCCCACCTGCTCGACAACCTTCAACGCCTGCTGATCATCCAGCCGGGCTGTGTTCAGTGCCAGTGCCCGCACCCTGGGAGCGGCAGGGCTGCCGATAGGGCGAGCGATGGCTGCCAGCGATTCACAGATCGCCACCAGCTCCTCCAGAGAAGGCAGTGGGATGTCCGGCAGCCGATCAATCGTGGACTGCTGAGCGCGATGGACCATCATCAGCGCCGTTGGCTGACTTCCCCTCAGCAAGGGCAGGGTGGCCGTGGAACCGGGATGGCAGAGCGATCCCTGACCCTCCACGAGCAGCAGACCCTTGGGCGGCAGAATTTTCGCCGCTGACAGCACAGCGGCTTCCACAGCACCGGCAGCGAAATCAACCCGAACCGCATCCAGAGGGACCCCCTGGCCACTGATCAGGATCCCTGCCTGACCGGTCCCCACGAAAGCGGAGGGAACTCCTGCCCGAGTGGCGGCCTCGTGCACAGCCAAACAGGCGCTCATCTTGCCGACAGCCATATCCGTTCCCACGGCTAAAATGCGCTGGCAGGGGAGCGTCGCAGCGCGAGCTTTGCCCACGCCGAGTCCGGCGGGCTCACGGCGCAGGTCCCAGATCCAGCGACCGGGTTGCAACGCTGTTTGCAGCTCCTGGTCATCGTTCAGATAGCTGTGCAGACCACTGGCGATAGACAGACCAGCATCGAGTGCCGCCAACACATCGGTCCGCATGGCGTCGGGCAAACCCCCTCCTGATGGCGCCAGACCGACAACAGCAACCGTTGGTCCGTAGGGGAGCGCTTCCGCCAGATCGCGCACCACAGGCACTGGCCTAGCAATGCCTGTGACAAGGTCCAGCCTCTCTCCAGCATGCTCAGGATCAATCACAGCCACGATCGGACCAGGTCGATGGCGCAGCATCGCCAATCCGGTCTTGCCAGTGAGCGACGCCAACCCCCCGTGCTGCATCAGCACCAGAGGCATGGCAGCAAAGCCTGAAGGGCACTGAGTGATGGATTCAAAACTCAAGCGATCGCGGCCACAGCAGTGACCATGGATCTAGCAACGCCCACCAGCATGCGCGCCCAACAAGCGAGGACCGACCCTGAAGCGTGAATCAACGGCAAGGAACACCGATCACTGACATGACGCACAACGCGACCACGCAACAAAAAATCATCAACTCAATGAAAAGTCACGATTTTTTGTGTCGCTGGCAGCCGCAAAAGCAGGCCATTGGAGACCAATGACACAGAACACTGTAGAAACTTGATTGTCATTGATAAGCAAAAAATATTTTTGTGTTTTGCTCAATCTCGAGCAGCAGTGCTGATTAATGTTCTCTTCAGAAGGCTGCGTTTTTCCGGGGGCACGACTCATGTCCAAAGGACTGAAAGAGGCAAGTTTTTTCGGCGCCACATTCCTGCTAGGCCTGGCCACATTGGAGACACTGCTGCATTTCGCTGGCTTCTGAACAGCTTTTTGAAGCCTGAAGCACACTTCACGAGTGAATCAGCCAGTGCTTTCGGAAGTACACGATTTAATCGTGGCGATCCATTTGAGATTACGGTAATTGAACCTCGACTGAAAAGCGAAGCGACGATGCTGCAGACGATCACAGGAACAGCATGCATGGACCAACCTTCATGGCACTGCGCATGCAGATCAAAGAGACAGAACAGCTGATTGTGGGCCGACGTTGAGCTAAAAAATGCTCCACAATTTCCAGAAAAGCTCTAGCTAAATCGGCGGTCCATCAGGCTGCGCAGAACAGTCTTCGATGCATGATTTTGAAAACCATGCAATAATGTTTAAACGCCGAAGAGCCCAGAAGGGTCCACTGCGCGAGAACCGATAAGTCGAACTCAAATGAATCGAAGAGAGATCGCTCCCCTTCGGGAGTGGAGAAGGTCTGGCAAACCTGCCAAGGCCTATCAAATCACTGGCTACGAGTCGCCCCAGAGACGTCGTTACTTACGTGAGCTGGCAGAACAAGAGGCCAGCCAATCAGCCTGAACCCATCGCTGTGCTGCTGATTCCCAACCCAGCAGAAATCGGGGGAGATAGTTTGTCTTGGTCAAGCGGAAGCCCGAGATAAGGATCGTCCACAAGATTCAGATGACTGTCGAGGTCTGGCCAGCGGATCAATGGCAACAGCTGGCATGCCGCTCCATTGAGCAGTGTGCTGTCTGAATAACAGCCCACCATCAGATCCAGGTTCAATCTCTCAGCGACTCTGGCTATCAACAAGGCCTCCGTTAATCCACCGGTTTTGAGCAATTTGAGATTGACCCCATCCACATGAGGGGCCAAGCGCAGCAGATCCTTCAGATCCCAGCAGCTTTCGTCGGCAACAAGCGGCATGCTGCAGTGCTCTCGCAACGCCGCAAAACCCTGCAAATCCTCCTGAGGATCAAGGCTTGCAGCGACAGGCTGCTCCAGCAGAACTACATCAGCAGCCACGAGCTCTGCTTGCATCTCCCTGGCTTGCTGCACGGTCCAACCACCATTGGCATCGACCTGAAGCTCATGGGCCTCGCCGGTCTGCTCTCGGCGGGTTTGAAGCATCGACGCCACCGCTCGCAGCAGTGCCTTGTCATGGTCGAGGCCGTCAGGACTGCCCAGCTTGAGCTTGATACGGGTGGCGGGCAGTTGCGTCCACCAGCGATGGAGCCGCTGCTGCACACCCTCCACCGAAGCCAGGCCCAGGGTGACGCTGGTGGCCACAGCGCAGCGTCCATCCAGGCCGAACAATCGCCAGATCGGTTGCTGCAAGTATTGACCCCACCAATCCAAGAGCACCAGATCCACAGCACAACGCGCAGGTGGGGAGAGGCTGCTCAGCAGCGGATCTACAACACTGCGATCGACAGGATCAAGCCTTTTGAGAGCGGGCAGCGCACCCTGGAGTTCAGCCTCGATGCCGTCCAATCCATAGGAGCGGTGACCGGTGTCTAAACCACCGGTTTCACCCCGACCGGTGATCCCGTCATGGCTAAGGCACAGTTCAAGCCGTTCCACTGCTGATGTGGTGCCTCGGCTAATCGCCAGAGGAACCGCCTTGGTGAGCGGAAACCGACACAGAGACCAGCCCATGCAACGTGCCCACTGAACTTCAAAGTGACACAGGACGTTTGTGAACCACACTGAAGGAAGGTTCCCTCGTCGGCGGTCCATCGGACGGCCCTCCGCCTTGACCGTTACCGCCTCTCCCTCAACCGCTCAAGTGCCAGTCCTGGAGCGGGGCAGTTACTGGATCACCACCTTCGGCTGCCAGATGAACAAGGCTGATTCCGAGAGAATGGCCGGCATCCTGGAGTCGATGGGGTATCGGGAGGCCACGGCCGAGCTCGATGCCGATCTGGTGCTCTACAACACCTGCACAATCCGCGACAACGCGGAGCAAAAGGTCTACAGCTACCTCGGGCGCCAAGCACGCCGGAAACGCATCAACCCCCATCTCAAACTTGTGGTCGCGGGCTGCGTTGCCCAACAGGAAGGTGAATCACTGCTGCGGCGCGTGCCCGAACTGGATCTGGTGATGGGCCCTCAACACGCCAATAGGCTGGAAACCCTGTTGCAGCAAGTTGACAGCGGTCAGCAGGTGGTGGCGACTGAAGAGCACCACATTCTTGAAGACATCACCACCGCGCGCCGCGACAGCAGCATCTGCGGCTGGGTCAACGTGATCTATGGCTGCAACGAACGCTGCACCTACTGCGTTGTGCCCTCCGTGCGTGGCAAGGAACAGTCGCGCCTACCGAATGCGATCAGGCTGGAAATGGAAGGTCTAGCCGCGCAGGGGTACCGGGAAATCACCCTGCTGGGCCAAAACATTGATGCTTATGGCCGCGATCTCCCTGGCATTACTGCCGAAGGACGGCGCAAGAACACACTCACCGACCTGCTTTATCACGTTCATGACGTTGAGGGAATTGAACGGATCCGTTTCGCCACCAGCCATCCCCGTTACTTCACCAGGCGTTTGATTGATGCCTGCGCCGATCTGCCCAAGCTCTGCGAACACTTCCATATCCCCTTCCAGAGCGGAGACAACGACGTGCTGCAGGCCATGGCGCGCGGATACACCATCGAGCGTTACCGCAAGATCATCGACCACATCCGTAAGCGCATGCCTGAGGCCTCTCTCAGCGCCGATGTGATAGTTGCGTTCCCCGGCGAAACCGACGCCCAGTTCAGACGAACCCTGCAGCTGATCGAGGAGATCTGCTTTGACCTGGTGAACACGGCCGCCTATTCACCACGGCCCAACACCCCAGCTGCGAACTGGGAGAACCAGCTCCCCGAGGACGTGAAAGTGGCACGTCTTCAGGAGATCAATGCTCTGGTGGAGCGCTGCGCCAAGGAGCGCAATGCTCGCTACGCCGGCCAGGTCGAAGAGGTGCTTGCAGAGGGCATCAATCCCAAGGACCCCACGCAGCTGATGGGACGAACGCGCACGAACCGCCTGACGTTTTTCACTGCAGTGGGCGCCGATGGCAGGAACTATCAGCCGGGCGACCTGGTTCAGGTTCGGATCAATGCGGTGCGTTCGTTCTCTCTCAGTGGCACTCCCGTGCACGGCTGATACGTTTGCGGCGCAGACCTTCTTACAGATACTTCCCCCCATGCCGACTTCTCCTCTCCGCGTTGGCGTGGTGTTCGGAGGTGCTTCCGGGGAACACGACGTTTCAATCCGGTCCGCCTCAACGGTGATCAAAGCCCTGGCCGACCCCAGCAATCGGGAGAGGTTCCAGGTGACCCCCCTCTACATCGACCGTGAGGGGCGCTGGTGGCCGGACACCATCGCCAAACGCGTGCTGGAGAGAGGAGCAGCACTGACCGATGACCAGCTGCCTCAGCCACTGCCAGCATGTGGACTGCGCCAGTTGCCGGTGGATCCCGATCAAATCGATGTCTGGTATCCGGTTTTGCACGGACCCAACGGAGAAGACGGCACGGTTCAAGGTCTGTTCACGCTGATGCAACAACCCTTCGTGGGTTCAGGCGTACTGGGATCCGCCGTGGGCATGGACAAGCTGGCTATGAAAGCAGCCTTTGCAGACGCCGGCCTCTGCCAGGTTCCTCACATCGGAGTCAACGCGGCTGACCTCAACAATCCAGAGCAGCTGGAACGCCTGCTGATCAGGCTGGAGAAGGAGCTCGGCTATCCCTGCTTCGTGAAGCCCGCCAACCTCGGCTCATCCGTGGGCATCAGCAAGGTGCGCAATCGCGATGAACTCCTAGCAGGCCTGCGACTGGCAGCGAAACTCGATCCACGTTTGGTGGTGGAACAGGGCGTCACGGCTCGGGAGCTGGAATGTGCCGTCCTGGGGCGTGCGCATCTGAAGGCTTCCGTTGTGGGTGAAGTGCGGTTCGACGCCGATTGGTACGACTACGAGACCAAATACACCGAAGGACGCAGTCAAACGCTGATCCCGGCACCCCTACCCGATGCCGTCAGCCAGCGGATTCAGGCCATGGCCGTTGCTGCCTGCCGGGCCGTTCACGCCTATGGACAGGCTCGTGTGGACGTCTTCTACGACGAAGCGAATGGGCAGATCTGGCTAAATGAGATCAACACACTGCCGGGCTTCACCTCTCAGAGCATGTATCCCACTCTCTGGGAAGCCTCCGGTATTCCTTTGCCACAGCTAGTGGCGGAGCTGGTGGCTACAGCGCAAGAATGAGCCCTCTGCCTCTGCTGCTGCCGCGATGATGCACGGTTTGCTCTGGTTCCCGCTGCTGCTGGTGTTTGTGCTGCTGGCGTCCTTGGGCTGGCTGGAGCGACGACGCCAGAATCTATTTCGCGTCTGGAGCGAATCATCCGAGCTGGCCAAACTCGATGGCTGCGGCGCAGCACGGCTGAAGAACGGTGAGCTGTGCTGGAGCAGTTTCCATGCAGGCAGCTTCAAGGATGAAGGTCGCTTTGTAATCAAGACACTGGAATTGGTGGAGTTGATGTCGCTCTCCTCTGGTGATGCACCGCTGGCCCATGAGTCTCAGGGTCGCTGCCGCCTGAGGCTGATCGGTGAAGGCCAACAGATGGACGTGCCCTTCTCGGATGCGGAACGGGCCCGCCGCTGGATGAATCAGTTGATGGCGAAGGCTCGTTGCGACCTGTGATGGCGCGCTCCAAAGCCAACAAACAGGACAGCAGCAACAGCAGCGCTCCCCTTCCTCCAGGTGTAGAACGCCGGCGCAGGCTGCGCCAGGAAAAACGCCAGGAGCAGTTGATTCAGAGCTGGCGCATCTTTCTGTTTGGCGGAGTCTCAAGCGGACTGATCTGGGTTCTGCTGAGCACCGGCTGGAGCTTGCGCTCGCAGCAGCAGCTCACAGTCCGAGGCAGCGATCGCCTCGGCAGTGATGCGGTGGTCAAAGCGGCCGGACTGCGCTTCCCAAGGCCCTTAATCACCTTGGAACCAGGACGTCTCGAGCGCAGATTGCTGGCCGAACTCCCGGTGCAGTCCGTGTCGGTGCAGCGCCGTCTTGTCCCACCCGGACTGGAGATCGAGCTCAAGGATCGTCGTCCAATCGCGGCGGCCAGCCGCATGGGGGCCCGCGGCAAGGAACAGGGCATGGTCGACGGTGAAGGTCATTGGATGCCACTCACGGTTGCGCGCCAAGGGGAAGCCCCCGCCAGTGCGGTGCGAGTGGAGGGGTGGATTCCCAGCCGGCGTTCGATGATTGCGACGGTGCTGGACAAACGAGATCAGCTGGGCAGTCCGTTGACGGTGATCCATATCGCCCCAGATGGTGACCTCAGCCTGCGCACGCAAACGCTGGGTCTGGTGCGACTGGGCTCCAATGAACGTCTGCTGGATCAACAGCTCAGCACCATCGCCCTGCTGTCAAAAAGTCTTCCCGAAACCCTGCGAGGCAAAGCCAGCAGCGGCATCGATCTTTCAGACCCTTCCAAACCCGAATTGCAGTTGAAAGCGGATCCGAAACAGAAAACGAGCAAACCCTGACCAGAGGTTGCAGCGTGCTGAAACCACAACGAGTGTTATTTGAATTCGGCGATCGTGGCTCGCAGGGACATAATGCACACGCACCTCAATGGTTCGACGACGGCGATGGAGATGGTGAGCGGTCAGATGTCCCCTTCTCCTGATTCAGCAGGAATCCTTCCCTCTCAATCCGCCCGAATTGAAGTCATCGGCGTTGGTGGCGGTGGCAGCAACGCCGTGAACCGCATGATTCAAAGCGACCTCGAAGGGGTTGCTTACAGAGTTCTGAACACCGATGCACAGGCCCTGCTCCAATCATCGTCAGAACATCGCGTTCAGCTCGGACAGACGCTGACACGTGGCCTCGGAGCTGGCGGTAACCCCAGTATTGGTCAGAAAGCAGCTGAAGAATCCCGCGCTGACCTGCAGCAGGCACTTCAAGGTGCTGATCTTGTCTTCATTGCAGCCGGCATGGGTGGTGGCACGGGAACCGGTGCGGCACCCGTGGTCGCTGAAGTTGCCAAGGAAAGTGGCGCCCTCACGGTTGGCATCGTCACCAAGCCCTTCGGCTTTGAGGGCCGTCGTCGCATGCGCCAGGCCGATGAGGGCATCGCCCGGCTGGCCGAGCATGTGGACACGCTGATTGTGATTCCCAACGACCGTCTACGCGATGCGATTGGCAGTGCCCCTCTTCAGGAAGCCTTCCGCAGCGCAGATGATGTTCTGCGCATGGGTGTGAAGGGCATCACCGACATCATCACCTGTCCAGGCCTGGTGAATGTTGACTTCGCTGATGTGCGCTCGGTGATGACGGAAGCCGGCACTGCCCTGCTTGGCATTGGCGTCGGATCTGGCCGATCGCGTGCGATCGAAGCCGCCCAGACCGCGATCAACAGCCCTCTGCTTGAAGCTGCCCGCATCGATGGTTCCAAGGGTTGTGTGATCAACATCAGCGGTGGCCGCGATATGACCCTCGAGGACATGACGAGCGCCTCCGAAGTCATTTACGACGTGGTGGATCCCGAAGCCAACATCATTGTCGGAGCCGTGGTGGATGAACGTCTCGAAGGAGAGATTCACGTGACTGTCATCGCCACAGGGTTTGAGAATGGTCAGCCCTATCGCTCTGAGAGAAGTGTTCCGCGCGCTGCCACGTCTGCTTTCAGTCCCGCTGAATCTCAGGATTCAGGTGCTCGCATACCTGAATTCCTGAGACAGCGTCAGCAACGCCAGGATGGCGGCCAGAACAACTGACTCAGAGTGCATTGCACTGAATGTTGCCCGACTCTGGTTGTTCGGAGTCGGCTATTGCAATGTGGTGACCCGGAGTCCACGCCTGTTCAGAGCATCCCGTGTGGCTGCTGCCTTCCGGTTCTGACCAAGTTTGGGCGTCTGAACCGCATAGGTCCGAGTCACCTGTGATGTTAGCAATGGAAGTCCGCTGATTCGAGAAAGCGGTTGCGCGCCTCTGACCTGATCCGGTTCAAGCAGACCGGCCAACCGATCACCATGCTCACCGCCTGGGATGCTCTGAGCGCCTCCCTCGTGGAGGACGCCGGCGCTGATGTGGTGCTGGTGGGGGATTCACTCGCCATGGTCAGCCTCGGTCACAGCACAACCCTTCCCGTCACGCTGGAGCAGATGCTGCTGCACACACAGGCGGTCTGCCGCGGTTTGAGCAAGCCGTTGGCCCAACAACCGCTGGTGATCACCGACCTTCCCTTCCTTAGCTACCAGTGCGGCTTGGATCGCGCGGTGGCCGCAGCAGGAAGCCTGATCAAACAATCCGATGCAGCGGGAGTGAAGCTTGAGGGCGCCGAACCCGAGGTGTTGGCGGTCATTGAACGCTTAGTTCGCACGGGAATCCCTGTCATGGGGCACCTGGGGTTGTTGCCTCAAGCGGTCCACAGCCTTGGCTACCGCCGTCAGGCCAGGGATCCACGCAGCCAGGAACGCCTCTTACAGCAAGCTTCGGAACTGGAGTCGGTGGGGTGTTTTGCGATGGTGCTCGAGCACGTTCCCTCCGAACTCGCAAGCCAGGCGAGGCGGCGTCTGGCCATCCCGGTGATCGGCATCGGAGCAGGGGATGACTGTGATGGGCAGGTGAGCGTGACCGCCGACCTGCTTGGGCTCACCCGCTCACAACCACCTTTCAGCCAAGCTCGGATGGATGGTCGAGGCCTTGGGGTCAAGGCTTTGAGCAGCTGGTTGGAGGATCAGCGTCAGCACTCAGCTCCTCCCACCACTCCACCAGCTCCACCAAAACCGCATTGCTGACAGCCATCCCCAGAGGATCGGTGAGCTGCCAGCGAGCGCCGCGCCTGCGAAGCAGATCTGTTGTGAGAAATCCTGCCCAGCGATCCTCCAGTCGAGGCAGCCAGCGGCTGCAAGCTTGCAATGACCAGCCGCAACTCAGGGCTTGTTCCAGCAGGTCAACGCCTTCATGTCGCCTGAGCCCCACGAGCAGACGGTCCTCCAGGCTCATCGGCAGGGCCAACCCCTTCAGCAAAGACGAATGCGGACCGTCCCTCTGCTGCTGGTCGAGCCATTGTCCATAGGCCTCACGGGTGCGCGGCCTCGCGAAGCGCTCACCCCAGGGAGCACTGGTGGCGCCCAAACCAAAAGCCCACCAACCGGCTCCGCTCCAGTACACACGGTTATGCCTAGAGGCATGGCCTGGCCTGGAGAAATTGGAGATTTCGTAGCGGCAGTAGCCAGCCCTAGCCAGGCGATCACTGGTGGCGGCAATCCGATCGGCAGCGCCGTCCTCATTGGGCAACTCCAGCTCACCGCGTTGCTCCAGCTTTGAGAACACCGTGCCAGGTTCGACGCTGAGGTCATAAATGGAGAGATGGGGAGCACCCATCGCAACTGCACGCTCCAGCTGAACGGCCCAGGCGTCGTCGCTCTGATCAGGCAAATTGCGAATCAGATCAAGGCTCCAGCTCCGCAGGGCACCATTTTCAACGGCTCCATGGAGCCATTCACAGGCTTCCAGGAGATCCGAGCGGCGATGACGGCGACCGAGGGCTTCCAAAACCTGGTCGTCAAAACTCTGACCACCCAAACTCACCCGATTCACACCGGAGAGCAGCAAAGCCTCGAGATCCATCCGCTCAAAGCTGGCGGGGTCCATTTCCAGGGTGATCTCAGATCCGCTCTGCAAGCCGAAACGAGCCCTCAGGGCATTGAGCACACGCCCCACCTGTTCAGGGGTCAGCAGCGAGGGTGTGCCTCCTCCGATGTAGACGGTGGCCAAAGGCGGCCCCATTGGAGAACACTCGATTTCCTGCAGCAGCTGGCCGAGATAGGTCTCGATTGAGCGACTCCCAGGCCCACCTTGGGCATCCGCCTTGTCTCCCAGCGGCACCACCGCGAAATCGCAGTAGAAGCAGCGCCGATGGCAAAACGGGATATGGATGTAAGCGCTGCGGGGCGCGGGTGCGGTCATCAGCCCGAGCCAGGAGAGTGAGAATGGTGCATGCTGCCTGCAAGTGGACTGGGCAGTGAGAACCCAACCTCATGGTCGAAGCGCTCATCATCATCCTGTTCCTGATCTCCGGGACGGCCACCGGCTGGATGGGCGTGCATCTGCTCCCGCAGGAATTGCTGGATGACACCAACGCCCAGCAGGTCCGTTTGGGCCTGAGCGCCGGCGGTGCGGTCATCGGCCTGGTGGCTGGGGTGGTGTTCCGACGGCTGCGGCAGCGACTCATGAATCAGGTGCGCACCATGCCCACCGATCTCCTGGTGAGCCGGGCTGTTGGACTGATCCTTGGCCTGCTGGTGGCCAACCTGCTGCTGGCACCGGTTCTGTTGCTACCTCTTGCCGGCGCCAGCTCTCTGGTGAAACCCCTTGCAGCGATTCTCAGCAACGTATTTTTCGGCGTGCTGGGCTACAACCTCGCCGAGGTGCATGGACGCACGTTGCTGAGGCTGTTCAACCCAACCTCCACGGAGGCCCTACTGGTGGCGGATGGTGTGCTCACACCGGCCACAGCCAAAATCCTCGATACCAGCGTGATCATTGACGGCCGTATTCAGGGAATGATCGGGTGCGGACTGCTGGAGGGGAAGGTGATCGTGGCCCAGACGGTGATCAACGAAATGCAGCAACTCGCCGATTCCAACAACATCGAGAAACGCGGCAAGGGTCGACGCGGTCTGAAGCTGCTCAATGCGCTGCGCGAGACCTACGACAAACGTCTAGTGATAAACACGACCCGCTACGACGGGGCAGGGACCGATGATCGCCTGCTGCAGCTCACGGAAGACACCGGCGGCACGCTGGTGACGGCGGACTTCAACCTGGCTCAGGTGGCGCGGGTGAAGGAGCTCAAGGTGATGAACCTCAGCGAACTGGTGATCGCTCTGCGCCCTGAAGTGCAACCCGGAGATGAACTCAACCTGAAGATCGTCCGCGAAGGCAAGGAGGAACACCAGGGCGTGGCCTACTTGGAAGACGGCACGATGGTGGTGATTGAAAACGCACAAGCTGCAATTGGTGAACGACGGGCCGTGGTGATCACGGGAGCCTTACAAAATCCAAGCGGCCGGATGGTGTTCGGTCGGCTCGACAAAGAAGGCGAAACAACCGCCACCAGCAAAAGCATTCCTGGAGCAAAACCGCCCCGCAAAAACCGACGCAATGAGCGTCCAACCCAAGAGTCCCGCTAGGCTCCACCGACCACGGCAGCCCGACGCGGATGACCACATCAGCCCCTTATTACGGCGATTCGTCGGTGATGCGGACCCCGCCCCCGGATCTTCCTTCATTGCTGCTCAAGGAGCGCATTGTCTATTTGGGGCTACCGCTCTTTTCCGATGACGACACCAAACGTCAAGTCGGACTCGATGTCACTGAACTGATCATTGCTCAGCTTCTTTTCCTGGAATTTGATAACGCTGAAAAGCCGATTTATTTTTATATCAATTCAACTGGTACCAGCTGGTACACCGGTGATGCCATCGGCTTTGAAACGGAAGCTTTCGCGATCTGCGACACCCTCCGCTACGTGAAACCCCCGGTCCACACCATCTGCATCGGACAGGCGATGGGGACAGCAGCTGTGATTTTGTCTGCCGGAACTAAGGGACACCGCGCTGCCCTGCCCCACGCCTCAATAGTGCTTCATCAACCCCGCAGCGGAGCCCAAGGCCAAGCAACGGACATTCAGATACGTGCCAAGGAAGTGCTGCACAACAAGCGAGCGATGCTTGAAATCCTGTCGACAAACACCGGCCGCAGCGTGGAGGAACTCTCAAAGGATTCCGATCGCATGAGTTACCTAACTCCAGACCAGGCCAAGGATTACGGGCTAATTGATCGCGTGCTCTCCAGTCGCAAGGAGCTTCCAGCTCCCGTTCCGACCGGCTGATCCAGGCCTCCTCCCTCACGTTTCACTGCTTTCTCTTCACCCCACCAGGACTCATGCCGATCGGAACTCCCAGCGTCCCCTACCGCCTCCCTGGCAGCCAGATGGAGCGCTGGGTGGATATCTATACCCGATTAGGAGTTGAGAGAATCCTCTTCCTCGGTTCCGAGGTCAATGATGCAGTCGCCAACAGTCTCGTTGCCCAGATGCTCTACCTCGACTCCGAGGACAGCAGCAAGCCGATCTACCTGTACATAAACTCCCCGGGTGGATCGGTCACGGCAGGGCTGGCGATTTACGACACCATGCAATACGTCAAAAGCGACGTGGTCACCATCTGCGTGGGTCTTGCGGCATCGATGGGAGCCTTCCTGCTGGCGGCGGGCACCAAGGGCAAGCGATTGGCCCTTCCCCACAGCCGGATCATGATTCACCAGCCTCTTGGCGGAACTGCCCAAAGACAGGCCAGTGACATCGAAATTGAAGCGCGCGAGATTCTGCGCATGAAGGAGATGCTCAACCGCTCGATGGCTGACATGAGTGGCCAGAGCTTCGAGAAAATCGAGAAAGACACCGACCGCGATTACTTCCTCAGCAGCGAGGAGGCCAAGAACTATGGATTGATCGACCGAGTGATTGCCCACCCCAACGAGGCCTGATCGACCCGGCACTTGCGTAAGCTCGGTCGTTACCAAGCTCCACGTTCATCGTCCGGATGGCTCAGCTTTTTTACGACTCCGATGCCGATCTCTCGCTGCTCAGCGGCAAGACAGTTGCCATAATCGGCTACGGCTCTCAGGGCCATGCCCACGCCCTGAACCTTAAGGACAGCGGTGTGAACGTGGTGGTGGGCCTGTACGAAGGAAGCCGCTCCGCTGACAAAGCCAAGGCCGACGGCCTGGAAGTTCTGAGCGTCTCGGATGCTGCCGCCAAGGCGGACTGGATCATGGTGCTGCTGCCTGATGAGTTCCAAAAAGAGGTCTATGACAAGGAAATCGCGCAAAATCTGAGTGCCGGCAAGGTTCTTAGCTTTGCTCACGGTTTCAATATTCGTTTCGGCTTGATCCAGCCTCCCGCCGATGTGGATGTGGTGATGATCGCCCCCAAGGGCCCAGGTCACACCGTGCGTTGGGAATATCAAAACGGTCAGGGCGTTCCTGCACTTTTCGCGATTGAGAAAGACGCCTCCGGCAACGCCCGTGGGCTGGCCATGGCCTACGCCAAAGGAATCGGCGGCACCCGCGCCGGCATCCTGGAGACCAACTTCAAAGAAGAAACCGAAACCGACCTGTTCGGGGAACAAGCAGTGCTCTGTGGCGGCCTGTCCGAACTGGTGAAAGCCGGCTTCGAGACCCTTGTCGAAGCGGGTTACCAGCCTGAGCTGGCCTACTTCGAGTGCCTGCACGAAGTGAAGCTGATCGTGGATCTGATGGTGAAGGGTGGTCTTTCAGCCATGCGCGACTCGATCTCCAACACTGCCGAGTACGGCGATTACGTGAGTGGCCCCCGCCTGATCACCGCCGACACCAAAGCGGAGATGAAGCGAATTCTCTCCGACATCCAGGACGGCACCTTCGCCAAGAACTTCGTAGCTGAGTGCGAAGCCGGCAAGCCCGAGATGAACAAGATCCGCAAGCGCGACGGTGACCACAAGATCGAGGAAGTGGGCAAAGGGCTGCGTTCGATGTTCAGCTGGCTGAAGGCCTCCTGAACAGGCCATCATTCAGCCCTTTCTCCTGGTGATCGCCGCGGCCGGTCTCGATCGGCTAATCGGCGATCCTCTGTGGTTGCCTCATCCTGTGGTGTGGATGGGGCGTTGTATCACCATACTGAGGCGCAGCATTGAGCATTGGAGCGGTGAGCACTCCCAGTGGCTGCGTCTGGGTGGACTGGCCATCACGCTTGTTCTCACCCTTGGCAGCGCCAGCATCGGGTGGCTGATCGAACGTAGTGCCCTACAAACGCACGGCGTACTCCGGAACGTCGCAGTACTGGCACTGGTCGCTGGCCTTGCCAGTTCTCTGGCAGCCAAAAGTCTTGAACAAAGCGTGCTGAATGTGATCGCAGCCCTTCCCTGTGAAGAGGGAGGAGATCTATCAGCGGCACGACAACAACTCAGCTGGATCGTGGGCCGCGATACGACCTCACTCAGTGGAGACGATATCCTGCGCGCCACCGCCGAAACCGCCAGTGAGAATGCCGTGGACGGGCTGTTCGCACCACTGTTTTGGATGTTGGTGGGTGCAGCTCTCTGGAGCCTTGGATTGACCGACGCGCCAGGTCCACTGGCCCTTGCCTGGGGATTCAAGGCGGCCAGCACTCTGGATTCCATGCTGGGTTACCGCAGAGGAAAGCTGCGCTGGCTGGGCACGGCAGGCGCACGACTCGATGACCTGCTGACCTGGCTGCCCTGCCGCTTGGTGATGTTGAGCCTGCCGCTGGTCAGCAGGCCCTGGCGCCAATGGCCAGCGCTGGTTAGATCGGCTGAATCTGATGGCCAGCACGATGCTTCCCCGAATGCAGGACGCTCAGAAGCGATCTATGCGCACTGTGCGGGCGTGCAACTCGGCGGCAGGAACCGTTATGGAGACCGCTGGGTGGACAAACCACTGCTTGGAGCCGATCACCCCAAAGCTGACCCGCAAGGGATCAACAAAATCCTGGCGCTGACAGGACGACTTGAGCTGCTTTGGATCCTGATCGCGGCCTTGTTGAGCTGGAGCCTGCAGGCATGCGTTCAATAAGCACCACGATCCATCGGCAGCAGCAACACGCCGAAAGTGCGCAGGATGATGGCGAGATCGAGCAACAACGAACGACCGCGGGCATAAGCAAGATCAAGCCTGACCCGCTTGTCATAACTGAGATTATTTCTGCCGCTCACCTGCCAGAGGCCAGTCAAACCAGGCCTGACAGCCAGGACTTCATCCATGTAGTCGCCGTAACGACTGATCTCCTTGTTCACGATCGGCCGTGGGCCGACCACGCTCATCTCGCCGCGCAGAACATTCAAGAACTGAGGCAGCTCATCAAGGCTTGAGCGACGAAGAAAACGCCCGATCGGTGTGATCCGAGGATCATTTTTCAGCTTGAAATCCCGTTCGAATTCAGCGCGCATCTCAGGTGAACGTTCCAACACCTGAGCCAGAACGACATCAGCATCCGGCCGCATCGTGCGGAATTTGATGCATCCAAACGGTCGATAGCCGCGCCCGACCCGATTCTGCACATAGAACACAGGCCCCGGTGAACTGAGTTTCACCAGAACGGCCAGAAGCAAAAACAGTGGAGAGCCCAGCCCAAGCACAGCCGCTGAGAACACAACATCACCACTGCGCTTGAGCGAGCGTCCAAGCCTGCTCTGGCGACCAACAAGCGTCAAAGCGGGGAGGCTCGAAGGCGGTGCAGCAACCAACTCCAAGTGGCGGCGCGATGCACGACGTCGCAGTTTGGAGGGCGATGCAGATAGCACTGCACGACGGGGAGCACTCGCCAAACGTTGTCCCTCTCGTCTCACACCAATCAACCGCACGACCCTGCATTCGTCAGCATCGACAGGCCAGTAACCGCAACGGCACAGAACTTAGCGCGCCTGCCCCCTAGATCCAAACGTGTCTCAGCACGCGACAGATTGATCAAGAAGTCTCTCAGGCGATTGCCGAGCTACGCCCCAGTCCCGAAGCTTGGTGAATGGCATCCACCAGCACTGCTCTCAACGGCCTTCTCGAAGAGGCTCTCCAGGAAGCCTCCATCGGAGAAACCACTCACTTCCACTGGCATGCCACTGCCGTTGGGATTGCAGCGCTTTGGCAGGGAGACTTACCCCCCAGTACTCCACCTTTCGATCAAGCCGTCACCGAAGGACTGGAAGTCGGCCTGGATCTGAGTCGAGAGGAACGGGAGTTTCATCAGGTCAGCAACGGACTGGTGCTGCTGTTTCACTCATAAATGCAATCTCGATCGCTACAGCTTGATTGTTGAGCCGTGGATCCATTCTCGATTGAGCACTGATTACGTCAGTCAACAAGCCATGGGCTTCAGCCCAAAACAATCAAAAGGCAGAGTCCGGGCGACTCAAAGTCAGCCCGACAACATCGTTCGACCTGAACATCAAATCCCTTTTCGGGGATGATCTAAAAACGGAGAGGGTGGGATTCGAACCCACGAGGGTGTTACCCCTACACGATTTCGAGTCGTGCGCATTCAACCGGGCTCTGCCACCTCTCCAAGCGCTTAAAGCGCACTCTCACTTTAGTAGGCGGCCCTCTTACTCCCTGAGTTTCTGCCCGATTGAGGGCGAAGATTGCTGCGACGCAGTCGTTGAACTCGAGTTCCACAGCGGACAATCAACATGCGGCCCCGCTGGTCAGCGACGCCAACACTCAGTCCATCGCTCAGGAGACGCTGTCCTGGCGTTAGGCGGAACCGTCCTCTCTATTCCACTTGAAGCGTGTACGCCAATGCCTTCCAAGACGGTTCTTGATCCGTTGCCACGGGATCAAGAACCGCTATCCAGTCGAGTTGCTAACGACCGAGCCCATGACCCAGACGTGTTGCGATTCGGCAACTGAGGTCATCACCATGGCTGCTCAACATGGCCGCCCGCCCTCGATGGCGCAGCACCAACCACTGGCGTCCCCACCGCTCCACACGAATCAAGTCATCCCGAGCTGAACCCGAACCTGCAGGTACACCGCCAACAGAAGCCACAACAGCGACAGGCCGTGCCAGCGCTGCTGAGCAGGCAACTGCCAAGGCAGCAGACCCAGCAACAACAGAGGATGCAGAGGCCAGATCAACCAAGGCCGCAGAGCAGCGCTCAGAGCAGTTGGCAGCAACAGCACCCTCACAGCCAGAGCCATGGCGGCCAGGGTGAGCGGAGCCAGCAACGGAGCAACAAGCAAGTTGCTGAGTAATGCATAGAGCGGCGCTGCTCCGAAATGATGCCATTGCAGCGGCAGGGTCCAGAAGTGAGCTGTAAGGAGAATCCAGAGCGCCGAAGCCAGTCGGTGCAATGGCTGGGGGTACGGCCCCGTCCAGAAACGAGACGGGGTCTTGGTGGAATCCAGAGGGTCCTAATTCCTGGGTTCGACTAAAGAGCCTTTGGTCTCCGTTGCGTTGTTTTTCACTAACCCCTAATAGTTTTTTACTTCGACAAATGCAGCAACTTGTTTACTGACTTCCGCTTAAAGTAGATCCCCCAGCTTTTTATAACCGCATGAGAATAATTCTTTTGGCTTTGGCTTTCTTACTGCCTTCACCCGCTTTGGCAAGCGACCTGGGAATTGCCGACATGAAAGGACGAGCGAACTTCTCACAGAGTTTGAATGTATTTCGCGGTCAATGTGGGGGGCCGCTTTCAGACACCCTAAAAGAATGCAAAATAGCATTTGTGAACGGAAGATTAGTGGTTTCGAGCAGTCGCAAATCTAGTGATCGTGGTCCTTCTGGGTTTGAACGCGTAAAAGGAATTTTGCCTAATCAAGTCAGAAGCATCTCTTGGAGTGAACCACAATTTCATAATCATCAGAGATTCATAAACGAAATTATCTACGTTTCAAGCAAGGGTGATTGGACAAGAGCAGGTTTTCAATTCTCACACGGAAATGAAGTCCGAGGTTTTTATTCTGCTCTATTGAGATGGATGAGCGAAAAGAATAAAACTCTAGATGCGGAGTAGTTCAATTCAGCGTCGGAGCTGGACTCCTTTTAGCAAGAGCAAGTTTAAGCCTACATTGTCGATGACTTGATAGAATTGAGCGGGTTTCATTCCCGGCCGTCTCTCACTTGAATCCAGCGATCGCCAATCAATACGGAATGAACTTTTCCTCAATTGCACTTCACTTCAATAACTCATCAATAGAGCTCACCAACATCAATGAAACGCCTAAACAATTACCAAAACCTGCGACAACAATCTTTGGCCTAAAGCCTCATCTCAATTGATATCGCTAGTGTTCCAATGGCTATCTTCGGTCGGAAGTTAAGCCATTTGTCTATTTAATTACATTCAGTCGGTACTCAGGTGTGTCATGAGCAGGCAAGCCAAACCCTCCTTGGACAATGCTTATAGTCCCAAGAAAACCAATCGATAAAGGCAACAAAGCGACTAAAACTACAGCCATTATCTTTCTAGGGCTAATGTGGTCATTTCGTCTATTGAACGACTCAATAATGCTCCTTGCCGCTCCATAGAAGAGCAATACACATCCGCCCTGAACGAGCTTGGCTATATGTTGCCCAGGCTCCATGAGATGTAGAAGAATAGTCATTCCAGGAAAAAAGCACCAGGCTAGCCAGAGCCAGGTAAAACCAAGCGTCTTCCATGCATTTGGCAGCCATAATTGTTTGAATAGAATTGATTTCAAGCAACGTCGTTTGCCTCGCATAAGAGTAAGCCTTTACTGCTTCATAGCACTGCAAAAACTGAAGGCAAACAATGGCTGTCCTTTGCTTGACTACGCCAGCCACTCCGGGGGCAGGGGCTTCGCGAGATATAGCTCCGTCCCTAGGACTTCACAGCAGAACTCATGTAGTGCTGCAGCCATCAGAGATTGTTTTTGTAGTCTCGAAAATATCGGCCGCCGAAACCGTCTCCTGTCTCCCAGTATTCAGCCTGATATTTCACTAGACGGGAATAGCGTTCAGCCTGCTCATCAGTAATCATTGCTTCGACTTCTGGAGTACAGCTCAAGGACTGATTCACCTGACTCTCCATTGAAAGGCCGAAACATGATCCAGTGCATAGATCAGCGAATGACGCAATAAAACTGACTGGGAGATGCCCAGGTGCTTTGCAGCAAATGTGGCCCGTTCACGCAGTAATAGATCCTCCAGCTCATTGGCGTTAAGCCAAAGAATCAAACGAGAGTCCTTTTTCAAAAATGAACAGGCTGGGACCGCCTGACTGAGGCTGGGGCATGGCCCCAGTGCCGCAGCGAGCACTGACCAGACAGAGCATCAAAGCGAGAGCCGCCATGGCCTTTTTAGGTCGCCGCAAGGTTCGCCCCCAGGCAAGCAGTCCGCAAACCAGAAGCGCCACCAGGCTCAGCCACTGCGCTGGGGAGCGAACACAGGCCGCCCCCACGCAGGCCATGAACAGCAACAACCCGGCACTGAGCACCGGCTTCATTCAGCACGATCGAAGTTGTTGCGAGGGTTCCCCCACTCCCCCACGATCAGACGGCTGATGCGGCGGCAGGAGTGGCAGCGGCGGCGGGTTGCTTCAGCAACGGGAATCCCAGCGCCTCCCGCTCAGCTAGCCAGGCCTCCGCAACCTTGCGCGCCAGGTTGCGGATGCGGCCGATTGTGGCCGTGCGCTCCGTCACCGAGATCACCCCACGGGCTTCCAGCAGATTGAAGGTGTGGCTGCACTTGAGCACGAAGTCCAAAGCAGGCGCAGGCAAATTGTTGTCAATGAGATCAGCAGCTTCCGCTTCATAGATCGCGAACAACTGCTTGAGGCGCTCAGGGTTGGATGCCTCGAAGTTGAAATGACACTGTCCTTTCTCAAAAGGAAGCCAGATGTCGCCATAACTGCGCTCAGCATTCCAGCTCAGATCCCAGATGCTTTCCACGTCCTGCAGGTACATCGCCAAACGCTCAAGCCCGTAGGTGATCTCAATCGATACCGGCTTGCAATCGATGCCGCCGCACTGCTGGAAATAGGTGAACTGAGTCACCTCCATGCCATCGAGCCACACCTCCCAGCCCACACCCCAGGCACCCAGTGTTGGCGACTCCCAGTTGTCTTCCACGAAGCGGATGTCGTGATCAGCAGCACGAATCCCCATCGCTTCCAACGAGGCGAGATAGATCTCCTGGATACCATCCGGCGAAGGCTTGATCAGCACCTGGTACTGGAAATAATGCTGTGCTCGATTGGGATTGTCGCCATAGCGACCATCGGTCGGGCGACGACAAGGCTCGGGATAAGCCACGGCCCAGGGCTCCGGTCCGATCGCTCGCAAAACCGTGTGCGGACTCATGGTTCCTGCGCCCTTTTCCGTGTCGTAGGGCTGCAACAGCAGACACCCCTGCTCGGACCAGAACCGGTTAAGAGTGCTGATGATGTCCTGAAAATGCATCCGTACGCTGGAGCCAATCCGATGCATTCTCGCGTCAGAGCCGCCTGGGCAGCTCAGCTCAGAGAAAGGCAGCGACGCAAATGGGCGATCGCGTGATGGCGATGGGGATGACTGCGCCCCGGGCCCATGGTGCCCAGCCAGAAACTGCCATCACCCTGGAAGACCAGAACGGGTTTGCTGGCTCCTTTGCCGTGGGTTTCCAGTAGCGACATGCACAGCTTTTCGGCCACCTCCGCCCCCCTGGGGCGAGAGCGAAGACGGCGCAGAACCGGATCTACCTGAGAGAACGAAACGAAGGTGGCCTTCTGTGAATCGGTGACCAGGATCATCCCGTCCAGCCACTGGACTTCATCAAGCAAATCCTCAATGGAGGACAGCAGAGACGGCAATGGAAAGGCCATGCGTTTCTTCCCCGCTTCTTAATCATTCCTTCATAGTTCATCGGTCTCACTTGTCGCAAGCGAGGCACGTCGGAAGATGAACGGATCAGGCCCAAACTGTGAGAAGGCCCATCAGGCCTGCTGCCACTGGGCGATGGCACGCTTCGCGAAAACCGGTATCGAGAGCCATCTGCTGCTGAGCGGCTCCATCGGGAAAACACTTGAGGCTCTCCTCTAAATAGGCGTAGTGCTCGGCAAGACCGGCCCGAGCCGCAATGGGAACCACCACTCTGCGCAGGTAAGTGCGTTGGAACAGAGCCGCAGCAGTGCCTGAGGGCAGTCGGTTGAAATCCAGCAGACCGGCCCTGCCTCCATCACGCAGCACGCGCCGAAGCTCCCTAAGACCTGCCGCTGGGTCAGCAAGATTTCGTAATCCGTAGGCCATCAACACCCCATCTGCACAGGCATCAGGCATCTCCAAGTTCAGAGCATCACCCTGTTGCCATTGCACCGGCAGCCAGGGTTCGCGCGCCGATCGTTGGGCCGCAATCTCCAGAGGTGCAGCGGCCGCATCCACACCAACCACGCTCCCTCCAGGTCGCAAACGGCGTGCCAAAGAGATGGCTAAATCACCCGTTCCGCAACAAAGATCCAACCATTGCTCCCCCGGCTTTGGTGAGAGCTGCAACACCATCTCTCGCTTCCATTGGCGATGCAGCCCAAGACTGAGCCAATCGTTGAACTTGTCATAACTGGGCGCAGCATCGTTGAACAACTGTTCAACGGCTTCAGCATCGCCGGGTTTCAAAGCGGCAGGCCACTAAGAGTCATGACCATCACAGTGGCGAGTCCGACGGCGGCTGAGCACACCATGCAGCCAGCCAACATGAGCGAAAACTCGCCCTGATCAATGGCGGATTGCATCAACTGAAGTGCCCAGCCCACAAGGGCGACCACCACGAACACCAGCAGAATGCCTAGAGGCAACACCCAACTCGTTGGGATTAGTGGGTGAACTGAAGAAACCGTCAGTGCCTCAATCGTGGAAAGCAGGAGATGCACTAAGGGAATCCAACCGCGCAGAACAGTTCTTTACACATTAAGAGAAGTCAAGCCTCAAGGGGCCGAATCATCAGGCCTCGGCTGAGCAAATCGGCCTTGATCGCCTCAACGGTGAGGATTCCGTCATGAAGCAGGGATGCCAACAGTGCAGCGGATGCCTGTCCGCCATCCGGGCCTTCGTCGAGAGCCGCAGCAATGTGATCAAGACAACCAGCGCCGCCCGAAGCAATGACAGGAACAGGTACGGCTTGTGCAACCGCCCGCGTGAGCTCGAGGTCATATCCCGCCTGAGTGCCATCACCATCCATGGAGGTGAGCAGGATTTCACCGGCTCCGAGTTCAGCCACTCGGCGTGCCCAGGCGATCACATCCAGGCCAGTGTTCTCACGACCACCCTTCACATACACATCCCAGCCGCCTGCCTCCCGCCGGCGAGCATCAATCGCCACCACGATGCATTGACAACCGAAGCGGTCCGCTCCTTCCTTAACGAGCTCCGGCCTTCGCACTGCTGAGGAATTGAGGCTGACCTTGTCAGCTCCAGCCCGAAGGAGCTCGGTAATGCCCTCTGCCGAAGCAATGCCACCGCCAACGGTGAAGGGAATAGTGACCTGCTCCGATGTTCTGCGGACCATCTCCACCAGGGTGGCTCGGCCCTCATGACTGGCCGCGATATCCAGAAACACCAGTTCGTCAGCACCTGCCTGGCTATAACGGCAGGCCAGCTCGACAGGATCTCCCGCATCACGAAGTCCGACGAAATTCACCCCCTTCACCACGCGCCCTTTGGCGACATCAAGACAGGGGATCAAGCGCAGGGCGACCATGGCATTCGATACACGGCTGTTAATGTGCAACGTCTTTCCAAGCCTTGCAGGTCATGCTGGGAAATGTTCTCAATCTGATCAAACGATTAACTGGCTCAGAACCTCTTCCAACACCGCAACTCGAGTCCATTGAGGTTGGGAGCAAAGTTCGCATCACCCGGGTTCGTGATCGCATTCCCCAGGGCATGGTTGACCTCTTAAAAAGTGATGCCTTCGGCACCGTCACTGAATTCCGCACGGTCGATGGCAAAGGCATAGGAGTGGTCGTGGAGCTGAGTGATGGATCCAGCTCCTGGTTCTTTGAAGACGAGATCGTCGCTGCCTGAGGCTTTATTCCGTGAGTGACGCCCGACAGCTTCTCGGCATGAAGGGTGCCAGTGGCACCACCAATATCTGGAAGCTGCGTCTGCAGCTGATGAAGCCGGTCACCTGGATCCCCTTGATTTGGGGCGTTGTCTGCGGCGCTGCGGCGAGTGGGAACTACGAATGGCATCTTGATCACGTGCTCGCTGCCATCGCCTGCATGGTGATGAGTGGCCCCCTGCTGGCGGGTTACACCCAAACCATCAACGACTACTACGACCGCGAAATCGACGCGATCAATGAGCCCTACCGGCCGATTCCATCCGGCGCGATCTCACTGGGGCAGGTAAGGCTGCAGATCTTGGTGTTGCTGTTGAGCGGACTGGCTGTGTCCTGGGGTCTCGACCAATGGGCAAACCATGAAATCCCAGTGCTCTTCCTGCTTGCTGTCGGCGGGTCTTTCGTCAGCTACATCTATTCCGCTCCTCCCCTCAAGCTCAAACAAAACGGCTGGCTTGGTAACTACGCCCTGGGCGCCAGTTACATCGCTCTTCCCTGGTGGGCAGGCCAGGCACTCTTCGGTCAACTCACTTGGGCGACCGCTCTGCTCACCCTGGCCTACAGCCTTGCAGGGTTGGGGATCGCCGTGGTGAACGACTTCAAAAGTGTGGAAGGGGATCGTGCTCTGGGGCTTCAGTCACTTCCGGTTGCATTCGGAATTGGCCCCGCAAGCTGGATCAGCGCTGGGATGATTGATCTGTTTCAGCTGCTGATGGTTGCGGTGTTGATCGCGATCGGTCAGCATTTTGCTGCTGTTCTTCTTGTGCTGCTGATCGTGCCCCAGATCACCTTCCAGGACATCTGGCTGCTGCGCGATCCCGTGGCCTATGACGTGAAATATCAGGCGAGCGCGCAACCCTTTCTAGTACTGGGAATGCTAGTCACCGCCTTAGCGATTGGTCACAGCCCCCTGACCCAAGGCATGTGATCCGCACCCGTCGTCATTGGATTCTGATCGGGGGTTCAGCCATTGTGATCGGCAGTGGTGTGGCTCTGGCGCAATCCGCAGTTGTCCGTGCTTTCGACGCCACGCTCCCCGATGCACGCGGCATCAGCCGATTCAATCGACCCGGCACGATCACCCTGCTCGCCAGTGATGGTGCCGTGATCCAGAAGCTGGGACCTGCGACCCGCGAAAAAATCAAACCCGGGGAGATGCCTTTGCTGGTGAAGCAGGCGTTCATCGCTGCGGAAGATCGACGCTTCTACGAGCACAACGGTGTTGATATCTGGGGAATCGGCCGGGCTCTGGTGCGCAACGTGCGACAGGGAGCCGTGCGAGAAGGGGCCAGCACGATCACCCAGCAACTGGCACGAACGGTTTTCCTCAGTCAGGACCGCACGATCACGCGCAAGCTCAAAGAAGCAGCCCTGGCCTACAAACTCGAACGCCAGCTCAGCAAAGAGCAGATTCTTGAGCAGTACCTGAACTATGTGTATCTCGGCGCCAGCGCCTATGGGCTATCAGATGCCGCCTGGGTTTATTTCTCCAAAACACCAAATCAACTCAACCTGCAGGAAGCCGCACTGATTGCCGGCCTTCCCCCTGCTCCATCGGTGTATTCACCGCTGGTGAACCCTGACCTGGCCTTGGAGCGACGCAGCATCGTGCTGAATCGGATGCAACAGGCTGGATTCATCACCGCCAGCGAAGCCGAGCAGGCTCGCATCAGCCCGCTCGATCTCAAACCAGCCATTCCCAAATATTTCAACAGCTCAGCGCCTTACTTCACCAGCTGGGTGGCCCAGCAATTGCCGCAGCTGCTGACCCCTGAACAGATTGAAGTTGGAGGCCTGAAGATCCGCACCAGCCTCAATCTCGACTGGCAGAAGAAAGCCCAGCAAGTGGTGAGGAAGTTTGCCCCGTTCAACACCGAAGGGGTGATCGTGTCGATGGAACCAGGAACGGGCCTGGTGCGAGTGATGGTGGGTGGCAAGAACTTCAGCAGCAGTCAATTCAACAGAGCAACCCAGGGCCTGCGCTCGCCGGGATCCACCTTCAAGTTGTTTCCTTATGCCGCCGCCCTCAGTTCGGGAGTTAAACCGGAAGACATCTTTGTGGATGCTCCTCGCTGCTGGTCGGGCTACTGCCCCAAGAATTTCAAAAACAAATACTTCGGCAACATCTCACTGGCTGACGCCCTCAAGAATTCGCTAAATACGGTGGCAGTGCAGCTTCAGGACAAAGTCGGCTTCGACGCGATCATCGGCACCGCCAACAAACTGGGCATTGGCAACGAGCGCCCTCTTGGCAAGTACTACCCGATGGCCATCGGTGCCTATGAGCAGACCGTGCTCGAGATGACTACCGCCTATGCCGCCGTAGCCAATCGTGGGGTGTACTTCAAACCCATGGCCTTAGAAGAAATACGCGGCCCAGAAGGCAACGTTCTCTGGAGCAGGCGCATCGATGGCGAGAAAGGCCGTCGGGCCCTCGACAGCGAGGTGGCCGATGCCATGAACTGGATGCTGCAACGGGTGGTGACAGGAGGAACGGGTGCTGCAGCCCGGCTTGATGATCGCCCTGTGGCTGGCAAAACCGGCACCTCCGAAGGAGCCAGGGACCTGTGGTTTATTGGCTCAATCCCACAGCTCACCACGGCGGTCTGGTTCGGCCACGACAACAACGCCGAAACCAACAGCGGCAGCGGCGAGGCAGCCTGGGCCTGGAAGCAATTCATGACCCAAGTAAAGGGCAGCTACAACGTTCAGAACTTCCCTCCCAAACCAGTCCTCAAACGCCCCTTCACAGGTCCGCAAAAACAAAGCCGCACCACAACGGGCGCCACATCCACCGATGAAGATGGGGACCAGCCGTTCAGCAGTGGCGAAGAACCGACAACCGACAAGCCAGCCACACCCCCAAGTCGTTACATCGCTCCACCCGGGGGGCCACCTGTGGATGAAAACTTCATGCCGCTACCGGTGCAGTGACCACTGCGGCATAAAAGCCGTCGCCCCCACTGGGATCAGGCCAGCGCTGCTGCTCTAAGTTGAGCACGAGATCAGGATGGTCCTGCAGCCAGCTGTGGATCTGTTCAGTGTTTTCTGAGGGATGGATCGTGCAGGTCGCGTAAACCAGACGTCCACCCGGTGCCAGCAACGATCGAAGACCATCCAGGAGCTCGATCTGCAGCTTCAGCAAGTCAGCCACCGACTCCTCATTGACTCTCCAGCGAGCATCGGGATGGCGCGCCAACGTGCCTAGACCTGAACAGGGTGCATCCACAAGAATCCGGTCAAATCGCCCCCTCCACTCCGGTCGCTCCTGGGCGAGCTGCGACGCATCGGACGCCAGTGCCTGAATACTGCTGCAGCCCAGCCGTGCCGCATTGGCGGCCACCCGCTGCAAGCGACCGGGTGAACGGTCCACAGCCCAGATCTCTCCCTCATCACCCATCAACTCGGCCAAATGAGTGGCTTTGCCACCTGGGGCAGCACAAGCGTCCAGCACGCGCTGACCAGGGAATGGATCCAGCAACGGAACCACCCACTGAGCCGCACGATCCTGGACGCACCAATAGCCTTCGCTGAAACCAGGCCACTGGCGCAGATCACCAGATGGCTCCAGCACCTGAAGTCCATCCGGGCAACCGTCAATCGCAGCTGTTGCAATGCCGCGTTGGGCGAACAGGGCTTCCACACGATCGGGCGTTGAACGCAGGCGATTCACGCGCAGATCGAGGGGTGGAACCTGATTGAAAGCTCTGGCAACGCGCTCCGCCTGTTCTGGGCCGCACCACTGAAACAGTCCACGGCTGAGCCACAACGGCAGCGACTGCTCCTGAGCCAGAGCAGCCGCCGGCTCCGCAGGCAGAGCCAATGCTTCGCCAGCCTCACGGGATCGCAAGGCTGAACGCAACAGTCCATTCACCACCGGTGCCAAACGCGCCAACTTGCCCTGCTTGGCCAGTTCCACGGTGGTGTTTACGGCAGCCGAGGCAGGAATTCGCTCCATCCGCAGCAACTGGTAAAGACCGATGTGAAGCAGCCAACGTAAACGTGGTGGCTGCTTGCGGGCAGGCACCTTGCCCAAGCGATCCAGCCAGCCATCCAGCCACTGCCGCCAGCGAATCGCCCCATAGGACAGCTCCGTGACAAATCCGCGATCGAGAGCATTCAGAGGCCGGCGGCGCAGAGCCCGCTCTAGAGCGACGTCCGCGTAAGCCCCGGCTGCAACCGCCTCAAGAACATCCCAGGCAACACGTCGAGAGAGCAGAGCATCTCGGGAAGACGGTTCAGCAGGTTGAGCCATAGATGGGCTTCGCTGACTTCAATCATCGGCCAGCAACCTCCAGACCCTGGGGTCATGCGCCAGCAACAGGGCAGGAGTCAGCCTGAGGCAACAGGCTTCAAAGAAAACTCCACAGGCCCTCAAGACAGACAAGAGTTAGCAGAGATATTGAAAATTGCTTAAAAAAAGAAAAATAATTTAACTAAAAACGTCGATCAGTTTGAAAAAAGATCTTGTTTATTTGCGAAAGCATAAGAATCACCCGATCAAATCTTAGTTCGGCTCAAGACTCTCTTTGATACCAAGGTCACGTCCAAAAATTGCCATGCTTTCGTCCACCTCTGTCGCGACACAATTCGGCGGTGAACGTGCAACCAAGCAACCCGTAAAACTGCGGTCCGGGTTTTCAGGCTCTGCAGAAGCAGCAGATATCGATACGGCGATTCAAGAGGCCTACAAACATGTTTATGGCAATGCACATGTCATGGATTGTGAGCGCTCAATCTCCCTTGAGGCTGAATTGCGCGATGGACGGATCAGCGTGCAGGAGTTCATCCGAGGTCTCGCCAAGTCGGACTTCTATCGCAAAAACTTTTACGATTCTTGCTCTCCCCAGCGAACCATCGAACTGGATTTCAAACATCTGCTGGGCAGGCCGCCTCATGACCAAAGCGAAGTGTCCGAATCCATTCAGATTCAGGCTGCAGCAGGACACGATGCGCTGGTGGACTCTCTGATTGATTCAGAGGAATACAGCCAAGCTTTCGGAGAGCATGGCGTTCCATTCGTGCGCTCCTGGCAAAACCAACCTGGATCAGCCCAGTCGGCTTTCAACCGCACTGCCGCAGTCTCTCTGGGTTACGCCTACAGCGACAAAGCCATCGGAACAGGCTCAAGACTGGGCAATCAACTGGCTACTGGGCGCGCCAGCAGAATCGCGTTTCCTGCCTCTGCCAAGCTCCAGTTGATGCGGATCTCCAACAGCTGGAGAGGCAATCAGCCACCACGCTGGGCCACCCGTATTGCGACGGTGTTCGTGATCGCAGGCGTGATCGAAGTCACGCGTTTGGTGGTCACCGTGGCCTACAGCGCCCTGAGCAACTGACCCATCTCGGCGAGCTGCCCTTCATCAGGTGACCAAAGGAACCTTTTGAGGGGCAAACGGCCTTCTTGATCCACAGGAATCCCCTCAGCGATCAGAAGCTCCCGCTGCATCCAGTCGGATCCCTCTCGACTCAGGCTCATCGAGATACGACCCTGAGCATTCACCACACGCTGCCAGGGAATGCGCGACGGCAGACATAAACGGCGCAGAGCCCAACCCACCTGGCGTGCACAGCCATAGGCACCAATCCAATCTGCGACCTGTCCATACGTGGACAGGCGGCCCTCAGGAATGAAGGCAACCACAACGCTCACCCGCTGATCAAACGTGCTGCGCTGTGGAGCCGTCATCAACCGCCATCGACCTGACAACCAATCAGAGCACCAGCAGCCCCCCCGACCGGCACACCGAACCAACGACCATTGCCACGCGACAGGGCAGCACCGAGTCCGGCCCCAAGCAGACCGCCAATCACGCTGCCCTCAAAGCAACTATTGGTATCTGCGTTGTGTTCATCCCATGAAGCGCGCCGAGCCAAGCCATTCGGTCGATACAGATACTCACGGCTGTTGTTATATGCACGTCGACTGCCGTTAGCGCGATAGCCGTAGTCGTCACGACCGTCGTAGCGACGACCGTGATCACCGCGGCACTCATACGCCAACAAAGGAGTTGCCGTGATTGGCAACAGGGCAGCCAGCGTCAGCAGCATCGTGAGTCTCACCGGAACAGGCTGATTCATGGTGACTTCATGCATGGATAGAGCCATCCTGTTGAGGCCCACCTCTGAAGAGGTGACTGAATATCGGCGACCCTGCATCCAGATATGACTGGGCTCAGCCACATGCTCCAAACAGCAATCCAATCCACGCCATCAGCTTGCGCCAGGCAACGAGAACAGGAGCATTGAGCAACCAACCCAAACCCAGCATCTATGCCTTGCGGGATTCGGAGATCCTGGAGCTGCTTGCTGCCTTGCCGCAATCAACGATGGGTCGCCGCTATGGATTCGCGTTCCAGTTGATGGCCACCTATGGCCTCCGAGCCGCTGAGCTGCGTTACCTGCAAGTTCGTAATCAGGAGAGCGAACTCTGGCTGCGTGCAAGAGGCCATGGCGCTGAACACAGCTTTCGCAGCAACGAATCCTGCAAGCTTGAAGCCATACCTGTTATGAACAACGAAGGCATCCCACAGGAGTGGAATCTGGTAGCTCGAGTCGCCATGGGCGAAAGACTGCCACCCCTCGGCAGCGACTCGGAAGCAAGTCAGCATCTGGAGTCTTACCTTAATAACAGACCTGTCTGGCGGGAGGTTCAAAACAAGGCGTTGCGATTTGGAGAACAGGCCATGATGAATAGCTTTAGGCAGCGCTACGCCTGCGCAGCCCACAACCTTTGCGATACCGACGGGAGTACTGATACACAGCTCTGATTGCATCAGTCGAAATCATTTCAGCATCACACAGGCATAATGGTTGACAACAACACAAGCATTTAGCAATGCCCGAATCAAGCGATATCCAACGCGTCGAGTTGATTAACTACAAAAACGACGCTGGCAAAGAACTTTTGGGCCTTGGCATTGAGCTCTCTGATGACCCAGATGGCGGCATCAAAGTGCGCGTCTTGATGGATCCGCAAGTCGTGAGCGGCGTCACTGTCACTCCGCTGCAGCAAAGCAGTTGCTGCGGGTAAATATGTCGTTGAGACGACCAAATCAGGCAAATCAGGTTTGAGCCCGCACAACAAGATTTCAAACACTGGTAACGATTTTATTCGTCCCTAAACGAGAAGCAATTTCCACACGACGACACATCAATCGTCTTACCCGACAGAAAAAATCCGCCGCCGGATAGTGACTCCTGATAGTCGATCACCACTCCAGAAAACAATCGTACTTGCTCCGCCTTGGAGTAGAGCGTTACTCCAGATTCTCTGGAGATTGGCTCGCCTGAATTGCGGCCTGCCTTGAACACAATCGCGTAATCCGAGCAGCCTCCAGACACCACTTCGGCATGCATTTCACCGGGGATGCCGGCAACTGCGGATTGACGCATGAGCTCCAAAGCCGCATTCGACGTCAAGATCGTGCCCATCCCAGATCCATGGCTCTGATCAGTGCTACCAGCTGAAGCCGCCTTCAGCCGGTGGCCATGACATGGGCTTGCGTAGCAAATGCAATGAGGTGTCAATAGAAGGCCAATGCGGCTTTCATGCAAATCTGAGCAATGCCCCCATGGCTGCCAGCAAGCCTTCGCGCCTGCAGCGCTCTCAGCGATGCCGATCCTTCCCCGCAGATTTCAGCGTCTGAAGCAGGTCCTGGACTGCCGGATGGCGGATCTCACCGTTCTAGTGGAGCACGTAGAAAAGCCGCACAACCTCTCGGCCATCCTCCGCAGCTGTGATGCCGTGGGGGTTCTGGAAGCCCATGCCGTCAGCTTCAGCGGCAGGCCCCGCACCTTCAACAGCACTGCCCAGGGCAGTCAACGCTGGGTGCCGCTGCATGACCATGCCGACATCAGCAGCGCCGTGCATCAGCTCAAAGATCAAGGTTTCCGGCTGTATGGAACGAATTTAGGCGTGAACGCGCGCGACTACCGCGACTGCGACTTCACCGGCCCAACCGCCTTTGTTCTCGGTGCGGAGAAGTGGGGCCTGACCGAAGAAGCCACCGCGTTGATGGATCAGGCAGTCTTCATTCCGATGCGTGGCATGGTGCAGTCGCTGAATGTGTCAGTGGCCACGGCCACACTGCTATTTGAGGCACTCAGACAACGCCAGGCGGCTGGACTCGCACCCCTTCAAGGCGAAGGCATTCCTGCAAATCAATACGACACATTGCTGTTTGAGTGGTGCTACCCGGAGGTGGCGAGCTGGTGCCGTGAGCAGGGCCGCAGCTATCCGCCGCTCTCAGAAGACGGTGAGATTCTCGAAGAACTTCCGCGGACAGCCAAGCTGCGCTGCTGAATCAAATCCAGATCTCAATGACCTGGTTCAAAACGGCATCAACACGTCCTTGCTGCCTTGTCTGCGCTCCATCACAGGATGGTTGCGACGCGCTGCCGGCAGTCGCAGGGCAAACACCAGAGCCAGCAGCTCCAGCGGCAGGCTGCGGCCGATAAACAGAACCACAAGCCCAAGAGCGATCGCCAACATCTGCTCCAGCAGACCAATCACGTCATCGGGGTTACTACGGCCCGAGACCCACAGCGTCAACATCAGCGTCAGCAGAGCGAGCGTGGCCCAGAACGGCATGGTCTGATCGAATCCGTTTATCTATTTTGCCGCGTCCCGCCCCGTGCTGCTCACCCAGGCTTCAAGACCCTCACCCAAAAATGACAAACCCAACACCAGCACGAACATCGCCAAGCCTGGATACAGGGCCGTCCACCACACACCAGTGGGCACAGCAGCAAGCGCGAGGTTGAGATCACTACCCCATTCCGGCACCGTTTCGGGAAGACCTAAGCCAAGAAATCCGAGGCCACCGAGCACCAGCACCGCATCGGCGGCATTGAGCGTGAGCAGCACTGGCACCGAGGTGATCACGTTGCGCAGCAGGTAACGGCGCAGGATCCAGACCGGTCCGGCGCCGAGCGTGCGCGCTGCCTCCACGAACAACTCAGCTTTTACCTGGGCTGTCTGGTTGCGCACAACCCTGAAGTACTGGGGGATATAAACCACGCATAACGCTGCGGCCGCATTGGGAACACCCCGCCCCAGCAAGAAGGCCAGCACCACCGACAGCAACAAGACAGGCAAGGTGTAAAGAGTGTCCATCAGAAGCACGAGCACTCGATCCACGCTTCCCCCCAAATAGCCACTCACCATGCCCAGGGGCACACCGATCACCAATGCGAAGGTCACGGCCAGGAGCACCACCTGCAGTGCCACACCGCTGCCTTGCAATGTGCGCACGCAAACGTCACGTCCCAGACGATCGGTGCCGCACCAATGGGCCATCGAGGGAGGCGCGTAGATGGGATTGTCCAAGCCAGCATTGGGATCCGGCAGTAGGCCAGCCGCCAACAACACAGGTGTAACAAGAGCCACTAGGCCATAAATCGCCACGATCACCAGGCCCCAGCGGGCCATGCGAGCCGAAAGGCTGGAACGGGCAATGCCCATAGGCGAGGCGCCAAAACTCACAGAGGAGCGCAGTGCTGATAAAGCGCATTCTTGCCCGACTCCCCGACCGAGAGCAGGATTGGAGCATGAACCGTTCCGGCCACTGGCGCTCTCGCCTGACGGGCACCATGCTCGGCCATCTGCAACTTGCCACCTTTACCGCGGTGATGCTCGGCTTCACCGGTGCCACCAGCACAGGGCAGTTGCTGAGCGAACGCAGCCGGCTGCGCGTGAGTGAAGCTGAGCTGCTGGCCGCATCGGCATCACTCGCTAATCGCCTGGAGAGCCAAGACGGTCAGGTCGATCAAAGCGAGCCCTTGATCGTGCAGGAACTTCAGGATCACTCCAGCATGCGCGCCAACCTCTGGATAGAACAGCCCGATGGACATGTGATCACTCCCAGAAGAGCTCATCGCCCCATCCCGGCGGATCTACTGAAAGCCGCCGTCACGGCAAACCCACTGCGGAAGCAAGGCCAGTTGAATCTGATCGTGCTGCAGGAGCGGGAGCACCTCACCCTGCTGGAACGTCGTCTGCAGTCGGGTGATCTGCTCTGGAGTAGCACGGAGATCTCCTGCCTGGGCTCAGCCCAGAGCGAATTTCTGGCCTGGATGAATTTGGATCTGGGGCAGCTCCCTCAGCGCCTCGTTGCTGCTGGTCAGCTTGCTGGTGGAGCGCACACCAAACCGTTGCAGGAGCTCAGCAGCCGCAGCGTTGAGCTCACTGCCGAAGGCTTGCAGACTGCCGCCTTAACAGTGCCCAAGGGACCACAGAAACTCAGCCAGCTCACCCGCACCTACAACGCCCTGACTGAACGACTGGCCCAGTCCTAGAGCCAGCAGACTCATTGCGTGAGCGCGGTGAGTCATAAATTGCAAGCGCCGCTGATCGTGGTGACAGGCTCTCTGAAGCGCGTGATCCGCAAGGCACCGGAGCTTGAGGCACAACTAGTTCAGCGCCTTCAAGACACCGAAGAAGAGACAATCGGCATGCAGCAATTGCTCGGGGAGGCCTTAAAACGGCATTAGACGATCACGAAGCTGACACGCTCTTATTCCTCCAGATGGCAAGCCCAAAAGCAATCCAGGCTATACGGAAGGATCGAAGTGCAACGATTTTGAAGACGCAGCAGAGGTGCTTAGCAGGATCAACAAGTTAAGGCTCACACCTTTAACCATTCACACTATTTCGCTTGGCAGGGAATCTAGCTGGATGGAAGAATTATCCCAGCTTGCAAGCGACCATTACAATTATGATGATGTTAAAGTAGTGAAAGAATCCCAACTATAAAGAGACAACAACTGACTTGAAGTGGTGACTAAGTTGGCAAATACTTCCTTATCAAATCAAGGTGATTGATTTAACTTGAGCACAGCCATGAAAGCCTCCTGAGGCACATCCACCTTGCCCATCGCCTTCATACGTTTCTTGCCTTTAGCTTGTTTCTTCAACAGTTTCTTCTTGCGCGAGATATCACCCCCGTAGCACTTGGCCAACACGTCTTTGCGCATAGCGCTGATGCTGGTGGAAGCAATAATGCGACTACCGATCGATGCCTGCAGGGGGATCTTGAACTGTTGACGAGGAATCAGCTCCTTGAGCTTTTCCACTAGACCCTTACCCACGTTGTAGGCCTTATCGCGGTGCACAATCGTGGTTAGAGGGTCAGCGCGTTCGCCATTGATGAGCACATCTAGGCGAACCAGCTCGTTTTTGCGGTAACCGATCAGGTGATATTCCATCGAGGCATAGCCCTGGGTGCGTGTCTTCATCTGATCGAAAAAGTCAGTCACCACTTCAGCTAGCGGTAGTTCATAGATCAACGTCACCCGGTCAGTGGTGATGTACTTCATATCGATGTACTCACCGCGGCGCTCCTGACAAAGGCCCATTAGCGCACCGTTGTAGTCGTTGGGTGCATAGATCTCCATGCGCACGTAGGGCTCTTCGATCGATTCACGTTTCTGCGGATCTGGAAGTGTGGCGGGGTTGTCCACCATCTCTTCGCTGCCATCAATCATGTTCACCTGATAGATCACCGACGGTGCTGTGACGATCAAATCAAGGTCGTATTCGCGTTCCAGCCGCTCCTGCACGATTTCCATATGCAGCAAACCGAGGAAGCCGCAGCGGAAACCAAAACCCATGGCGCTACTAGTTTCAGGTTCGAACTTCAATGCCGCATCAGAGAGCTGCAACTTGTCGAGCGCTTCACGCAGATCGGGGTACTGATCCGCCTCCGTTGGGAACAGCCCGCAGAACACCATCGGCTTGGCCTCGGTATAACCAGGCAGTGGCTCCTCCGCCGGTGCATTTAGCAATGTGATCGTGTCGCCGACACGGGCATCGGCCACCGCCTTGATCGATGCAGCCAGATACCCAACTTCGCCGGCATGCAGCTCATCCACCTTGCGCTGGTCAGGCGCCATCACGCCCACTTCATCGAGCTCATAGATCTTCTTGCTCTCCATCAGCAAGACCTTGTCCTTGCAGTTGATCCGGCCGCTCATTACCCGGAAATACACAATCACCCCGCGATAGGGGTCGTAATAGGAATCAAAAATCAGTGCCTTAGTGGGTTCCTCGACCGCATCCGCCGGCGGCGGCACCTTATCCACCACTTCCTGAAGAATCTCAGGCACACCAAGGCCGGTCTTGGCCGAACAAGGAATCGCATTGCTGCAGTCCAAGCCGATGATCGCTTCGATTTCTTCCTTGATGCGATCAGGATCCGCACCCGGCAGATCGATCTTGTTCAGCACCGGAATGATCTCCAGATCGTTCTCCAGGGCCAGGTAAACGTTGGCCAGCGTCTGAGCCTCCACGCCCTGGCTTGCATCCACCACCAACAAAGCGCCCTCACAGGCCTGCAGGCTGCGGCTCACCTCATAGGAGAAGTCCACATGGCCTGGTGTGTCGATCAGATTGAGGGTGTAAGTCTCACCATCGGCGGCGGTGTAATTCATCCGCGCCGCCTGCAGCTTGATCGTGATGCCGCGCTCACGTTCCAGGTCCATGTTGTCCAGGAACTGCTCCTGCATATCCCGGTTGGCCACCGTGCCCGTGTCCTGCAGCAAACGGTCGGCCAGCGTCGACTTGCCGTGATCGATATGGGCAATGATGCAGAAATTGCGGATCCGTGAGACGGGGGCGTCGGTCATGCGGTTGGCGGTCTTCCGTCTGGGGCTGATCAAAGCGTTGGCCTAATCCTAGGGAGCAACGATCAGCTGCAAGACAGCCTGATCCAGTGAATGCTTAGCGCCGGTAATAGCTCAGCGGCTCTTCAGGCTTGCCGCCCCGATCCACCTGCAACTGGATCCTGGCCAAATAGCGGCGGGCCACGATTGCGTTTTCAATCTCAAAAGCGGCAAATCGCTCCAGGTGGCTGCACTGGCTGGCCACCACGTCAGCTCGATCAAAGTGAAAGCCGATCTCTGATGCCAGAGCGATCACAGCATCCAGGTCAATATCGAGAGGCAAATGAGCGTCTCCCCAAAGCTCCACGTGAAATGTCGCCAGTTGCTGCTGCAGCTCGGCATCCGAGCGCACCTTTGCAAGGAAGGCAGCGAGCTGCTCGGCTCCTGTCATCCCCACAAGCCAAGAGGCACAAAGCCACCGATCCATTCCACAGCAAGGTCCGAGAGTTCCAGGTCACTCGAGAGACCGGAGATGTACTGATAAGTGGGTCCGTTAGTGCCAGTGATATTCGAAGCCAAAACGTCGTCCCTGCTGATGATCAGCTCCCCTTCTTCGATTTGGGTTTGAAGCGTCACGATGTTGTAGCTCTGGCCAGCCCGGGTATTGAAGGCCACCTCAAGGGCGTTGGTGCCATTCGCCTGCGGCATCAGCCTGACAATCGGATCGCCGTAGTCATAAGCGGATGAATCTCCAGCGGAACCGCCTCGATAGATGGTCGCTGTGGGTTGGCTCGACGGGAAAGGCAACAATGACGTCAGTCGACTGTCGATCTGGTCATTCAGCAGTTGCGACATCTGCGCGTAGGCCAGCCGTTGCTCATCGGTAGCCAAGGGCTCATGTCCATGAATCACTCTCAGAGCCTCCGCCTTGGGATCCAGATTGCGCAGTTCCAGAGGAGCAGCCTTGAACGGATTTAACTGGCCGGTGATTGGGTCAATGTTGGGGTAATAGTCGCCTCCGCTAGGTCTGAGGTCATAGAACTCGCCCTGCCAATTCGCCGGTTCGTATACGTCATCACCTGAGAAATAGCGAACGTATTTGTAATCCTTCGTGCGTAGTGCCTGAAGACGGTTGGGGCCTGGGAGTATTCCATGATCCCAGGCACCTTCTGGAATTGAATTAGCAGGATCCATTCCTGCATAAATGTCATCGTAGGTGTACAGCAACGACGACTGCACATCGAGATCATCAATCGAGAATGGCGAACCCTTCGCAGCTCTGCGAATGATCGAGGAATAGTCAACGCCGCGCAGGTCGTAACTGTCCAGCTGCTGTCGACTGGAACCATAAAGCCCAGCCACTGTGGGCAGGAAGTCGACAAGCGAGACCAGGGCATCGGACGTCTGGCCGCCCTTGAAGTATTGGGGATTCGACCAGATCATCGGCACCCTGATCGACTCTTCATAGGCGTTAAACATCTTCTGAACCATGCCGCCATGGGTCATGCCCATCTCTCCATGATCAGCGGTGCTCACAAACATGGTGTCGTCGACCATCCCATGACGACGCAACGCCAGGATCACCTGGCCCATCTGGGTATCGGCGGTCTCCATGAGATTGCCGTAGAAGTTGAGATAGTTGAGCTTCATCTCATCAGTCGGCAGCGGTTGTGCGCTGGCCTGAGCAACCAGCCACTCGCGCTGAATCTGGGGTTTGTAATTGCCGGCTAAATCATGCCCCTGCTGAACCGCCGTGGGTGATGCGATCGGTTCATTCACCGTCTTCGGCAGGATGTCGATGCTGCCTTTAATCATGTCCCGGCTGTAGCCGAACTCCGTCTCAGGATCGCCCTTTCCCCAGGATTTGGGATACGACAACACATCGTGGGGATTCACCAGAGACACGACCATGGCAAACGGGCGATCATTCCCCGACCTAACGCGCCGATTCAGCCAACTGGTGGCCTCAGCAACAAAACGGGAGTCGTTATCGGCATAACCACCACCCGAATTGGCAGGGTTCATATCCTGCCCAGCATCCGGCCCCTGCCAATCGCTGAACTCATAAGGCAGCATGTCCTGGTAAACCTCCTCGCCGTCTTCGAGGGTGATGGTCTTGCTCAGGTGGGTCTTACCGAAAAACGACACGTCATATCCCTGATCCAGCAGAACATTGCCAAGCGTGGGCAGATCGGGATTGAGCTGCACCTGAGAATCGAGGATTGGATTCTCAATGTCGCTGAGGAGCAGGTCGAGCTCATGCTGAGCAGGGAACTTACCCGTAAAAAACGTGGCACGTGCAGAGGAGCACATCGCCGTATTCGTGAAGGAGTTCTCGAATGAAAGTCCGTTATCGAGTAACCACTGACGGGTTGGCAGATTCTCCTTCGCCCAGTCGCGAGGAAGCCACAGATCCTCCGGTTTAACCTGATCTCGGATGAACACAACCAGATTTGGCGGTCGTTCCGTGGAGGACTCAGCGCCCTTAATGCTCTGACTTACCTGGTGAAGATCAGCTGAGCTGTGCAACCCCTCCAATCCGATTTCATCAGCAACATTCAAATAATCCCTCGTTTGCAAAATTTGACTATCGCTGAGATTATCTGAGTCAAATCCGGTCAATTTAGCTACTCGAAGTTCTCTTTTAGTGGGCTGTAAACCCAGCAAACCTTCTAACGGAGCCTGTTGGTTTAAAAACTCTCTAATCTCTGACACTTCCTCTTCAGAAAGTTTTTCGAGTCCTTCAATATCCAGACCTTTGGCACCAGCAAGAAGATCCTCCAACTCCTGAAGCTCATAAGCGTCAAATGAACCTTCTTCAAAGCCCATCAACTGAGCTACTCGGCTTTGATCATTGCTGAGAGATGACCACACCACAGCGGAAGCAACCATGCTGAATCGACGACTAAACCGTAGACATGGGCGGATTTCTGTCAATCAGAGGCCATAGAAACTCACGTTTTGTTGAATGGATCAGCCCTCTGGTTTGTACACCGATGAATTCGCCCTGGGTTTTGCTGTTGCTGGCGATTGGCGCAGAAGTGATCGGCACCTCCTGCCTGAAGCTCTCGCAGGGCTTCAGCAGACCTGTCCCCACAGTGATTGTGCTGGCGGCTTATGCCATTTCGATGACGTTGATGTCACGGGTGGTTCAAGTGCTGCCGATGGGCCTCACCTATGCCCTCTGGAGTGGAATCGGCATCGTGGCCATCGTGCTGATCGGCCTGCTGCTCTACCGCCAAGTGCCAACCCATGGGCAGCTTGTTGGCATGGCCCTGATTACAGCTGGTGTCATCACCGTGAATCTCAGCGGTACCGCCGGGCACGCCTAGCTGAGCTCGAAACTCCAGCGTTAGCCGTGGCTAGACCCACACAACGAACCCTTCGAAGACACCGCTGATCAATAAAGGCGCGCCCATATCAACTGATACCAGTAGTCGCAGGAGATCACATCGATATGGGAAGGTCATCAGCACGCTGAACCTCCCTACCTGTGTCGCGCTTTCGCCGATTCCTGCTGATTACAGCTGTGATTGCAGGGCTAGTCGTGCTGTTTCAGATCATCAGGGCGAATGGCCTTTGGCCAACCCGGGAAGAAATCGAACTTCAGGTGAAGACCCTCGGGATCTGGGGGCCCTTGGCGCTGTTTGCGCTGCGTGGAGTGAGCATCGTGCTGCCAGCACTGCCCAGTACGGTTTTTTCACTGGTCGCCGGAGCCGTTCTTGGTTTTCGCACAGGCTTCATCACAATTGTGGTGGCCGATCTGATTTTCTGCCAGGCAGCCTTTCTGCTAGCCCGTCACTACGGGCGAGACCCTGTCCGGAAGCTTGTGGGAGCCCGGGCGATGGGCATCATCGAAGGATTCAATCGCAATCAACTGGAAGGCAATCCCTTTCTTCTCAGTGGGCTGCTGATGACAGGGCTGTTTGATTTCGTCTGCTACGCAGTCGGGCTGGGAGGGACTCGCTGGCGGGCCTTCATCCTGCCGTTGCTTTTCAGCGTGATTCTGAGTGACGCCCCGATCGTGGCTCTTGGCGCCGGCATCTTCAGCGACAACAACAGCAAACTGCTGATCGGCGCGGCTGTGTTTGGAGTGTTTGGCCTGGCCGTCATCGCAGGCTGGGTCAAGAAACGCACGCGCAAGCAGGCAGGCTCAGATACTTAAACCCAGCAGCGAATCACTGCGTTCGCGGGTGCGCGTTAAAAGCTCGGCATCACTGTTGAGATCCCGTCCATAGCTGGGAATCAGTAGCTGCAGGCGCTCTTGCCAGGCCTGCGTGGCCAGTTTTGAGGCAAAGCAACGCTGCAGCACCTCCACCATGATCTGCACGGAGGTACTGGCCCCAGGAGATGCTCCCAGCAGTGCGGCCAGGGATCCATCCGCTGCACTCACCACTTCCGTGCCCATTTGCAGGCGACCGCCATCAGACGTGCGTTTGATGATCTGAACCCGCTGTCCGGCAACTGACAGGCTCCAATGATTTGCATCGGCCTCAGGTAAGAACGCGCGCAAGGCCTCCATCCGATCAGCTTCGCTTTGGCGCAGCTGATTGATCAAATATTTCACCAGAGGCAGATTGTGAACTCCCACCTGCAGCATCGGCAGCAGGTTGGTGGGCCGTACCGAGCGAGGCAGATCCAACAGTGACCCGGTCTTGAGGAATTTGCTGCTGAATCCGGCATAAGGACCGAACAGCAGTGAGCGCTTGCCGTCGATCCAGCGGGTATCCAGATGGGGCACCGACATCGGCGGCGCGCCCACCTTCGCCTTGCCGTAAACCTTGGCGTGGTGCCGTTCCACCAGATCCGGCTCACCGCACACCAGCCACTGGCCACTCACCGGGAAGCCGGCATAATCGGCGGCTTCAGGGATGCCACTGCTCTGCAGCAGTGGCAGGGCACCACCACCAGCACCGAGAAACACAAACGGAGCCTGCACCTTGCGACGGCCCGACGGACCGCGCAGCTCAAGCTGCCAGTCACAGCAGCTCATCGACTCTGTCAGCAGTCGTTTGAGGCCCTGCACTGACGTGCCATACATCACCTGAAGTACGCCCGCTGTCTGCAACGGCAGCAGCAGTGCTCTGGTCAACGCCCCGAAGTCGAGATCGAGCCCACGCTCGATACGGGTGGCTGCAATCTGTTGACCAGGGAGACGCCCTTCCATCACCAGGGGCATCCAGTCGCCGATTTGCCCGGCATCCGAACTCCATTGCATGGCAGCGAAGGCGGGCAAGGCACTCAACTGACGATGCCGCTGCTGAAGAAACGCCACATCCTGCTGTCCCCAGACAAAACTGAGATGGGGCACCTGGTGAAGAAAGCTGCCTGGGTCCAACACCCCCTGGTCTGTGAGTGAGGCCCAGAACTCCAAACTGCGCTCGAAAGCGGCATTGATTTCAAGGGCCTTCGCTGTCGACACCTTTCCATCGGCCTGCTGAGGGGTGTAATTGAGCTCACAGTTGGCGGCATGGCCAGTGCCGGCGTTGTTGACCGCAGCACTGCTCTCTAAAGCCGGTGCCTCGAGACGCTCCACCAGCAGCAGGCGCATCTCCGGGTCGAGGGCATGCAGCAATGAAGCCAGGGTGGCACTCATCATTCCCGCACCCACCAGCACGGCGTCGTAACGATCCATCGCGTCGGGTGATCCTGCTTCTCAAGGGTATGAATCAATCCGGACACATGCCTGCCTACGCTGAGCAAAAGCACTGACCCCCATCCGGCCATGAGCACCGAAACAATGCCGCTCACAACTGAAAACGTGGAGAAGGTGCTTGACGAGCTGCGTCCATTCCTGATGGCCGATGGCGGCAACGTGGAAGTGGTGGAAATCGATGGACCGGTGGTCAAAGTGCGGTTGCAGGGTGCTTGCGGCAGCTGCCCCAGCAGCACCATGACGCTGAAAATGGGAATCGAGCGCAAGATGCGCGAGTCCATTCCTGAAGTGAGTGAAGTGGTTCAGGTGCTCTGAATTCGGCTGAGCCATCGAGCAGCTCAACTCACAGGCAATCCCTTCACTGCTCTCTGTCACTGTGCCGGCGGCGGACAGGTGCGGAGCTCGAAATTGCAGGCGTAGATCGTCGGCTTTTGCCAGCTCAGGGGAATCTCCAGCAAGTCGCGGGTGCCGGTGACCCCCTGAGCCACGAACACCAGTACCGCAAGCCGGTTGGCGGTGACATGCAGGCGGCGCAGGCGCAGATCGCGCAAGATCTCCGGCCGGGCACCGAGCGAAAACAACATCAGGCCCACCACAGCGACGCCAGACCAGTAGTGGAATTGCCAGAACGCTGGCGACAAAGGGTCATCAGACAATCGCCAAACCTCCGGCTGAGCTCCCAGGCCAAGAACACCAGCCCAGGTGATCAGAGCAAACGCCAGCCTCAGGCCAGGTGCCGTCGCAATCGACAGCGCGCCGAAACTGAGCAGAGTTCCGATCAGCACCAGCAGCAGCGTGCCAGCACGAGCGAAGCCTCCTTGGAACTGATCGAGCGGCGCATGCCTTGCGATGACCACGGTGAATGCAACGATCACCAGACCAACCACAGCTGCGGCCAGCCAGCGACCGAGATCACTGTGGTTGCGACCCACCGTCGGAGGCGGTTTTGCGGTCTTCAATCGCCGAGATCGTGTCTGCATCGCCAGTCGAATCACGATCCCGGTGAGGGGATAGATCAACACCACCGCCAAAACCGGGTGCAGGATCCAGAGCCAGTCCACCAGTGCCATCGGTGATACCAAGCCAACGAACAAAAGCAACGTAGTCATCGCTTGGCTAAACGCTTCTCAGTAGAGCCAAAACTTGGAATTCGACACGGACCCGCTCGAAGCTGCCTGTTGCAGCACTCAGTTCAACCTCGCCTGAAGCTACTTAGCAACGCAGCAATGCATGAGCATTTGGAGCAATCATGAGACCATTTTGCGCTCCAAATGCAAAGAGAACTCTGCCCCGCACTGACCAAAAAGACCTACTTCAACTAAGCAAGGCCTATTCATTAGCCCAGTCATAGCAATAGATCTTGATCACATAAAACAGCGCAAGACCAACAGCTAGACCAACGCCTTAAGAAGATCCATCCAATAGAAGTCAATTGACACTTCACTACCCGCACCCCCTCCAAAGCTGCTTACAAACCCCTCCATAGGTTCACTAGCCACACAACAAGGAAGCACTAAACCAAACAATCAGAAGGGGGCGTGGGGTTCTTCAGCGTCCGTGCAGGCACGTAATAAGGCCTCAGAAATCTCTGCATGATTTTGTTGAGGTCATCGTTAGACAGCGTTCACCGTTGGGCAAGCTTTCGGTGAGCTTTGTCTGCCTTCCTCAGGATTTTTTGTGCATCCTCTCTGGTCAGACACTCTTGAGCTTTGATCTTTAACTTGATCAGCTTTTTATGCTGCTTTTCAGGGTTCATATCTAATTCCTCTTGAGCGTACTTTAATCAATCGCTGTGAGCGGTGCTGTTCGCTCAGGACACCCCTTCTTCCATGGAACAAAAGCAGGCATAACCAAGTGCCTAACGAAATAGCAGAAGTGACTAGCCAAAAAGAAACCCCCGCCAAAGGCAGGGGTCTCGAAAGTCATCTATGTGTGACCTTGTTGCCACCTAGTTGTCTTTTCACCTCACCACGAAATCCTATGAAGCAAGAAGGGGGATGCAACTAGATGTGACCACTGCTTTTAACGACACAAGCTGTTGCTATACCTAAATCGTTGGCTCTCCTCACCGAGATTCCAACTCCTCACACCCCCCGAAGGCTCGTTGAACAACCGAGTCTTTTTTTGTACTCAGGTCTACCCGGCCTTCAAAAGTCAGATCAAAAGAAGAAGGCTGTGATGATCGCTCCAACGATCACGCCAACAACGAACCAGACCCAGAGCATCTGGTAGTCCGTTAATCCTGTTTTTTGCTGAACAAGGCTGATCAGACGCTTGTGCTTGTTAGCGAGTTGCTGCATAGCTCTAATGAGTTCGCTCACCAATTGTGTACATCGAAGCAAACATGTGCCACAGGCGCTCTCTCGACCAGGGCGCTTCAACCTTGCTCGACAAAACCTAACTCCGGGCTAGTGGTCTGATGGCGTCCGTGCAGATAGGTAATAGAGCCTCGGAAATTTTTGCTGAGGATTGGGCCGTCAAGGCCACCGAGCGGGCAACCGAGGCGTTAAGAACGTGAACAAAACCAATAAAAATGCCATTGGGATAGAAATCCGTTAATTCATAAATGAAAAGAGATAGCATCAACAACCTTCTCCTCGCGTTGATCGCAGGAGGATTGCCACGCCCTACGCTGAAATGGATCTGGTCATTGCTTTAGGGATCCCCCTCGTCATCATCTTGGGCCTCACCATCATCTTCACAACTGATGGCGTTCCAACTTGGGTTCATAACATCAACAGCAAATACAGCAGGAAAACCTGGCTCTGTGGAGTGATCGCACTGAGCACTGGTTCTTTGTTAATTGCAATGTTCAGAAGATAGTTTGCTATCTCAATAAAAGAGACTCGGACGTCTGTAAGGTCTCGGTTGGTGTGAGGAGTTGGGAATCTCGACGAGGAAAAAGCCAACTGCCACGGGCATAGCCCAAGCCTGTGCCATTTAGCTCACTGGTCGCAACTGGTTGCATACCCATACCCAAAAGATAGGCTTTCTAAGTGAGGAGAAAAGCTCACAGGGTGGAAACAAGGACACACTTCTGCAGAGTTTTCGGAGCTCCTGCCTTTGGCGGGGGTTTCTTTTTTGCCTAATTATTTCTTGCTCTTCTCAAAGCCACGAAAGCAGCAATCCCGACAAACAAAGCAATAACAACTAGAGGAACTGCTACGAATAGTCCTAGTATTAATATGTAATCACGAAGAGTTACTGGCTGAAGAGCAATAACGCCATCACGTGTCCACCTCAAAAGGAGCTGAACCCATAGCGATAAAGAAGCAATTAAACCAACCCAAAAGGACACTGCCTGGGTTGTTGTTAGCAGCTTTGGCTTATCGGACATCAGAAAAGTGTACTTGGAACGATATGTGTCATCAGGTCAGCGTTGCCCCAGCGGATCACGACAAAAAAAAGGGGGGTGATCTCCATCACTCCCCAACCCTCATCATTGCCACCAATAAGGTGGCTGGTTCACTGTAAAAATTGATGCTTGCCCACCGTGAGTGGCGATGCATTCTCGGCATTCTTCCCATTAAGAAGGGGGGATGGCGATGCCCCCCCGAAGGCCTTGAGACCGCTCCCGGAAGCCTCTGGCCTTATGCCATTTCTAACTTCTGTGTATCTCAGGGAACATAAGTGGAACTACCTGTGTTCAGCAGTCCGGAATCGCCGAGCCTCAGGCTTCTAGGGCTCCAGATCAGCACCCCAAGCAGGCTCCGCCACGGTCCACCCAAGGTTCTTCAGCTGAAACCACAGAGAAGCCGCATCCTCGTATCGCATCTCCCGTCTTGTCTTGAGCAGCGCGGGTCCTTCTGGCATTGGCCGCCCGTGGTCCACGAAAACCCTTTGATCTTTGATCCAGGTGCTCTTGGGGTCCCGGTGAAAACGAGCAAGCCAGTACCCCTTCGGATCTGAAAGCCATCCATCCATCATTCATTACTAGCAAGTACACCTGTACTACTCGCGGGGAGGGGTGGTCGTCAAGCAATTGGCTCACTTGGGAGATGGCATCGCATACCGAGTGGCAGACACTCAATTCATGCGTTTAGCTCGAGCCATGACTTCTACCCTTGTTCTCACTGTTGCTCTTCTGGTCGGCCTAGGCATGAACCAGATCAATGAAGCTGATAAAGCCAAGAAGCAGTAACTAGTTAGCTCCTTTGGGGGATGCGTGAGGCCTTTTTGGCTTTTACGGTTCGTTCATGACAAGCGAAGCGGAAAAGGAACTCGAACGCATTGAGCGCGAGCTTGATTCAAAGCCGCCTGCAGCGTCCCCCCTGGCTCTTTGAACTTCGCGCGTCCAATCACAGCACGTACATCCATAGGTACAGCCCTCTGAAGTACGTACCCCTAACGCGCCTTGTAGACGTAACTGGGAATGCGTCTGTAAGCCAACTAGACCAACACCTAGACCGACGTTTCTTGAGTGATGCTGAGAGAACTCTGCCCCGCACTGGCCAACAAGACCTACTTCAACTACGGCGGGCAGGGGCCGCTGCCCACACCCTCGCTGGATACCATCACAACCAGCTGGAGAAGGATTCAGGAACTCGGCCCCTTCACCACGGACATCTGGCCCTACATCAGCGCCGAAGTGAACAGCACACGCGGCCGTCTAGCCCGGTTATGCAATGTGCCAGCGCATCGGCTCGCCCTGAGCGAGAACGTGACTACGGGATGTGTACTTCCCCTCTGGGGCCTGCCCCTCGACGATGGAGACCACATTCTGATCAGCGACTGTGAGCACCCCGGTGTCGTAGCGGCATGCCACGAACTGGCTCGTCGCCGCCAGCTGAAGGTTCACACGCTGCCCGTGAAGCAATGCAGACTCGGCAGCGATGATCAGGCCAACACCGATCACGAGGTGCTGACAGCCCTCGAAGAGCAGCTCACCAGCAAGACCCGCATCGTGGTGCTGTCGCATCTGCTCTGGAACACGGGTCAGCAGATGCCGATCGCAGCCGTGGCCGCACAACTGCAACAGCACCCTGCACAGCCATTCCTACTTGTAGATGCTGCGCAGAGCGTCGGCCAGATTCCCGTTTCAGAGGCGGCAGCAGCAGCTGATATCTATGCCTTTACCGGGCACAAATGGGCCTGCGGTCCGGAAGGGCTGGGCGGGGTCGCGATCTCAGAGCGTGTGCTCTCGGATGGCTATCCCACCGTGATCGGTTGGCGCAGCCTTCAGGATGAAACGCGAGCTGTGGCTGAAGATCCAGACCCCTTCCATCACGACAGCCGTCGCTTTGAGGTGGCCACGAGTTGCGTGCCACTGATGGCTGGCCTGCGCTGCTCTCTTGACCTGCTGGAGCAGGAGGGCTCAGACGACGAACGACTCGGGCAGATCCGGATCCTGAGCGAACAGCTCTGGAGAGAGCTGAAGTCGACCCCTGGGGTTTCACCGCTGCTCGAAGGCCCACCGCCGGCTGGTCTGGTGAGTTTTCAGATGCACCCTGAGGCAACGGGAGCCACACCCGCCGAGGTCGTGAAGGCCCTCGGCGGACAACAAGTTTGGATCCGTGACCTGGCAGACCCCGTCTGCCTGCGGGCATGCACCCATGTCTGCACCAGTAAGAACGACATCGCGAAACTCACTGATCAGATTCGGATGTTGTCAGCGATGGCCAGCTAGCTCCAAGAGCGCAGCGCTTTCTCCGCTTCTTCCCGGTCATCGAAATGCAGTTTTTCAGTGCCGACAATCTGGTAATCCTCATGCCCCTTACCCGCGATCAGGACGAGATCTCCTGGCTTGGCCATGGCAATTGCCTGAGCAATCGCGATCGCTCGGTCGGCTTCCACCTGGTAGTCGATGCCTGAAGCAAGGCCAGCCACCACATCGTCGAGAATGCGCTGTGGATCCTCAGTCCGAGGGTTATCGGATGTGACCACAACGCAATCAGCAAGCTCTGCGGCAATCGAGGCCATCTGAGGACGTTTGCCCCGGTCGCGGTCTCCACCGCAGCCAAACACACACACCAGACGCCCATCCACAAAAGGGCGGCTGGCCTGGAGCGCGCTACGCAGGCCGTCCGGGGTATGGGCGTAATCCACAACGACGGCGGGGAGCTGATCTGTGGAAGGGCTGGAGGGCAGCACCCGCTCCATGCGGCCTGGCACACCACGGAATTTCGGTAGGGCCTCCAACAACAGGGGCAGTGGTAAGTCCTGCTGGAGCAGCGAGCCGACGGCCTGTATCACATTCATCAGATTGAAGCGACCCACCAGAGGCGACTGGAAACGTCCTTCGCCACGGGGAGTGAGCAGCATTCCCTCCACACCGTTCGATGTCATCACAAGATCACGCATGCTGAGATCGGCAGCCTCGTCGACACTGGATCGCCAGCAACGATCACCAAGGCGATCAGCCAGTCGACGTCCCCAAGCATCGTCAACATTCACCACCGCTCGGGGGCCTTCACCAATCAGAAAGGGATCAGCAAACAGACGCGCTTTCGCTTCGAAATAGGCCTCCATCGATGAGTGATAGTCGAGATGATCCTGCGTGAGGTTGGTGAACACGGCAGAAGAGAAACGACAACCCGCGACCCGTTGCTGTTCCAGAGCATGAGAACTGACCTCCATTGCCGCCACCTGGGTGCCCTGATTCAGCGCTTCAGCGAGCTGGGCCTGCAGCCGATCCGCAACCGCCGTGGTGTGGGTGGAGGTCAGGCTTTGGCCGGGCCAACGGTTGACCAGCGTTCCGAACAGGGCCGAAGAGCGACCGCACTCCAGACTGAGGTGTTCAATTAAATGGGTTGTGGTGGTCTTGCCATTGGTGCCAGTCACGCCAATCAACTGCATGCGCGAAGAGGGCTGCTGCCAGAACGCGGCAGCCAGCTCTCCCGCCCAATGGGACACCGGCTCAGGGATCACCAAAACAGGATCCAGAGCGGAGGGCGGAAGCGACTGCGCTGCTTGCTCACCGATCAGCGCGGCCACAGCACCGGCCTTCAGAGCCTCTGGCCAGAAACAGCCCCCATCCACCCGTTCACCGGGAAGACCGATGAAGACGCAGCCCTTGCCGACAGTGCGGGAATCACAAGTGATGGACGTGACCGCTGGGTTGGGCAGCTCAGACGGCACTGGCAGCCGTACTGCGTTCAGCAGCGAATGGAGCATCTGCGTCATCACCAGCTCCTATAGCTGAGGCAGTTCTAGTCCGATCCGGCGATGGTGGAGCAGAGCCGTTGCAACCAATTGAACAGTCCCTCTCCGCTCAGGCGAGGAGACACTCGTGGCAGAGGTTTCCCCTGCAGTGCCAAAACAGGCACTTCCAGGTCGTAACGAGTCCGAAGCTCCGGCTCAATCCCCGCAGCATCAATATCAATCACCTCCAAACTCAGCGGTGGCTGCAAACGACTGAGATCAATGTCTTGCAGACGTTGCTCTAAACCTTCACAAAGACAGCAGCCCTGCCTGCTGAACAAGGTCAGCTGCAGGGGCTCAATCGGGGACTGGATCACAGCCGCAGGGGGTAAAGGGATGACAGCGACAGATCCGGCGCAGAGTGAGCCAGCCACCCCGCCAAGGACCATGGCGCTTAATCGCTTCTAATCCGTAGGCACTGCAGCTGGGAATGAAGCGACAACGGGGGCCGAAGAAGGGCGAAAACCAGCTGCGGTAAAAACCAATCGCCGCAATCATCAGCTGAGCCAGGGCCTGACCGAAAGCCTCCCCAATACTCGCCAGGAAGCCGACAGATAGGATGCGTGGTTCGCGCATGCAGAAACGCAAAGCTGACTTCAAGTCCAGCATGGCGTTTTGCCGGCGTGAATGGTCCAACACCTTCCTTACTTATGTCTCGTTACCGCGGCCCTCGCCTGAGGATCACGCGGCGCTTGGGAGACCTCCCTGGTCTCACCCGGAAGGCCGCAAAGCGGTCCTATCCACCCGGTCAGCACGGCCAAGCCCGTCGCAAGCGCTCTGAATACGCAATCCGGCTTGAGGAGAAGCAAAAGCTTCGCTTCAACTACGGCGTCTCTGAACGCCAACTCGTGCGCTACGTGAAAAAAGCGCGCGCTCAGGAAGGTTCCACAGGAACCAACCTGCTCAAACTTCTCGAGAACCGTCTCGACAACGTCTGCTTCCGTCTCGGATTTGGCCCCACAGTGCCTGGCGCCCGCCAGCTGGTGAACCATGGCCATGTCACCGTGAACGGCCGCGTCACCGACATCGCTAGCTACCAGTGCAAGGCCGGTGATCTGATCGCCGTCCGCGAGCGCAAGGGCAGCAAAAAACTGGCTGAAGGCAACCTGGAATTCCCGGGTCTCGCCAACGTGCCGCCCCACCTGGAGCTCGACAAGGCAAAACTCAGCGCCAAAGTGATCAGTAAGTGCGAACGCGAATGGGTCGCACTGGAGATCAATGAACTGCTGGTTGTGGAGTACTACTCACGTAAGGTCTGAGGCCTACCTCACTTCTCAGCACGTTCTTACTTTGCAATCCCCGCACGGTTCTTCCGGAGCGGGGTTTTTCATGTCGGACGAATGAGTGAGTGACACGCTCACCCCGCCGACCCATCAGCAGCAACAATCACGAGAACCTTCAGTTGGCCTCAGCAAGAATTTTCCATGAGATGTCTTCCATCAACACCGATGGCTGACCCTCAAGAGCGGCAGCAAGATCCGCGGGTTCGGAAAGATCAACCAGAATCACCCCATTTCGGCAAAGGAACTGCATATCTGATTGATCATCACTCACCACCCGAAACGCAGCGCCATGCTCTTGCGACAACAGTGTCGCCTTGGCTCGGGCTTCCAGCAGGTTGAGGTTTTCTGCAATGCCGACCCAGCCTTGATCTGAAAGCCGTTGAATACAAAACACGATCGCACCCTGTGATGAGCGCACTGTGCTTCAGCCAGCATTTTTAAGCCAGTAAGCAACAGACGAGCTTTGGGATCACACAGGATTGACGATGAATTGAACACAACTCTCCTTCCTCAAGATTGAACTGGCGTAATCCGGCTACCAGCGCAACCAGACATCAGCAAATGCAGGAATCACGGAGCAAAAGCAGGACGCCGAAACTGAGTCCTGACGCTCATGAACAAGTTGATCTCAAGACGTTAAGAGCTGCCTGCGAAAAGCAGCATCATTGCCATCATCAAAAGGATGCAGGTGGTTGGGGTCGGATTTAACCGGCCCCTTTTGCTTGGGATCGAGGTTCGCCGAAGACCAAACAGTGGCAACCAAAAACACCGAATCGCAAAAGTGTCTGACAATCAGTCAAATCGGATACAACGACATTGAGTGTTGATAAGCGGTCATAACAGTCGAACTCCAGTTCAATCCCAAGAGCTAAACTTCAAAAAATGGTCGAATAGAATGTTCGGTTGGTTAATGTCGATGCTATCTGGTGAGCAAACTTTTCCAGACGAAAAAATGCTCTTAATTCTCGGCCCGATCCCCAGAGAAGGAAGGAGCGAAACAGCTGAATGAATTACCCAGTTCTGCTCACCCTATCGCTCGGAAATCTCGAAATCAGCGAGATGAGTGCCGCTGTTCTCATCACCGTCTCGCTGGTATTTCTAGTGAGTTTCGGAATTGTCTCCCTTAAAAACGACAGTAAGGGAATGATGGAATGGATGTTTGACAACAAAACGAATGAAAAGCGTTGAATCTTTCTCGACTGATCACTGAAACAATTTCGTAACCAAGCAGATAATGACAAGCATGGGATAAGTGTTCCTAAAAAGAACTTGATTTCACTCGGTCAAGGCTCATACCGCAGAGCCAGAGATCGATTCTCAACACCAACCGAACGCTGACTGATTAGATGGTTCAGGTTCGTCGATCAACGAATCAAGTTTGCTTTAAAAAAGCCGAGCCCCAACCCAAAGCCTTTCGGTTTGTCCTCCAGAAAAGTGAGGGCCAGCTCAAAATCCATCAGGCCCTCCTGCTCGATCAGGTCGCGGGGTAATTGCCCTTGTCGCTGCTCCAGGTAGCGAGCATGAATTCGCTGCTTATTTTCACTCAGAAACGTGACGATTTCACTGAGCACATGATCCCGCCACTCATCCTTGTGGCTCTGCTGCACTGAGTTATCAGCCAAGGCTCCAGATCTCAACGTCCGGCTCGACGCTAGCGGCGAAGGACAGCCTGTTTCCTAACTTGAAGACCTGATCGCAGCCATCACTTGCAGCGCCCAGCAGGAACACCAGCCGATGCCACCCGGGCGATTCATCACGGGGAGAGCTTTGCGGACGGGACGGGCACCGTGATGCCGCCGATTTTCTCCACATCGACGTTTGCTCATGGCAACGCCGGTGGTTTCGATTACACACGCTCTGGCAATCCCAACTTCCGCATCCTTGAGGGAGTGCTCGCTTCGGTTGAGCACTGCAACCATGCCACGGTGTTTGGCTCGGGAGTGAGCGCGATCACGGCGATTGCCTCAGGTCTCAGCCAGGGGGATCTTGTGCTCTGCGAGGAAAACCTTTACGGCTGCACGGTGAGGCTGTTTGAACAGGTGTTCGCCAAATTCGGGGTCCACACCGAGTGGGTGGATTTCACATCAGCCGAGGCTGTCTCCAGCATCGCGGTTCGAAAGCCCGCCATGGTCTGGCTGGAGAGTCCCACCAACCCGCTGCTCAAGGTGATCGACCTCAAACAGGTCTGCGCGGCAGCCTCGGCCACCGGTGTCCCCGTGGTGGTAGACAACACCTTCGCCACCGCCCTTGTGCAGCGGCCTCTGCAGCTTGGGGCCACCCTTTCACTGACAAGCACCACCAAATACATCAACGGACACTCCGATGCCCTTGGCGGTGCGGTCTGCACCGACGATCCGGCCTGGCACCAAAAAATGGTGTTTGCCCAGAAAGCCCTGGGCCTGCAACCTTCACCATTCGATTGCTGGCTAATCACCCGCGGCATCAAGACCCTGCCTCTGCGGCTCAAACAACAGATGGCCAACGCCGCTGCTTTGGCTGATCACCTCGCTCACCACGACGATGTGAATTGGGTGCGCTATCCCCATCGCCCGGATCACCCCCAACACGCGCTGGCCATGCAGCAGATGAGTAGTGGTGGCGCCATCGTCACGATTGGAGTCGAAGCCAGCCGCGACCAGGCTTATGCCATGTGCAAGGCGCTGCAGTGGTTCACCATGGCAGAAAGCCTCGGAGGCGTGGAAAGCCTGATCTGCCACCCGGCCACGATGACTCACGCTTCTGTGTCTATGGAGGTAAAACAGAAACTGGGTATCAGCGATGGCCTGATCCGTCTGTCCGTGGGCTGTGAAGACGCCGCGGATCTGATCGCGGATCTCGATCAGGCACTTTGCTTGCTCCGATGAGTTCGCGCGACCTGCTGCGGGATCCCTGCTGGCAAGGCAGCGATCTCGGCCATCCCCTCCCTGATACCACCCATGCCGTCTCGGTCGCCCTGCCTCGATGGAGCGATGTGATCGCCTACGAGGAACAGGATCCCGCATGCCGAGGAGCGTTGCGGGCGGTGTATCCGCGATTTGGTCAGCATCCGCTGGTGGCACAGGTTGCGAAGCTTTCGCTGCAGGTCTCCGACCTCGCCCCCTCCAAGGGAGCAAGCAGCTGGCCGTATCCGAACCTCGCAGCGGCAGAAGCCGCTCTCGCCCACTGCCGCCGAACAAGGCCTGCGGGAGAAACACAGCTCAGCGTGATCGGTGGACTGACCTGCCTGATTGCCGACCCAGCCAGCACTCCTGCCGCGAAGGCATTCTGGCAGCACACTGGCCTTGGAGCCTCCTCCAGGCTGGCTGCCATCACCCTTGGTCAGGAGCAGAACGCCAGCGGTTCCGCAGCTGAGAACGCCCGCCTCAATGTGATTGAGCGGCTGGCGCGGATCTATGGCTGCGAGGGAGATGCGATCAGCCTCCACCCCTCAGGCATGTCGGCTCTGCACCGAGCACTCCAACTGATCTCGGCCATCCGGCCCAACAGGCCCGTGTTGCAGATCGGTTTCCCCTATGTGGATGTGCTCAAGCTTCCCCAGGTGGTGTTCAACGGAGCCGAACTGCTGCTAGATGACAGTGCAGCCAGTGTGGGTGACGTTCTCGAGCGCCTAGAGCCGTCAGCAGTGGTGGTGGAGCTGCCTAGCAATCCCCTGCTGCGCTGCATTGATCTGCCAACGATCGCCAGGCTTGCCCACCGGCAGGGGATCCCCGTGATCGCCGACGACACCATTGGATCTGGGGTCAATATCGACGGGTTGCCCCACGCCGATCTGGTCTTCAGCTCGCTCACCAAAAGCTTCGCCGGCCGTGGCGATGTTCTGGCCGGAGGTCTGGTGCTGAGTCCGCACTCCCCATGGAGAGATCAGCTCGTTGCATCAGCTCGCTCCCTGCAACCGTTGGCGGAGCTTGCCGACGTGGATGTCATCGCACTCGACCAGGGCAGTGAAGACGTGGTCGAACGGGTGCATCAGCTCAATCGCAACACGCTGTTCCTGGCTGAACAGCTGCGCGATCACCCCGCCGTGGAAAAGGTGTTCCATCCGGGTGAATGCGAGAACTTCAAGGCATTGCAGCGACCAGGTGCAGGCCATGGCTGCCTGCTGTCTTTTGAACTGAAAGGAGGAACCCCCTCCTCGCAGAAGGTCTATGACGCACTGACGGTCTGCAAGGGGCCAAGTCTCGGCACCGCCTTCACCCTGGTCTGCCCCTACGTACTTCTTGCTCACTACGACGAGTTGGTTTGGGCGAAACGCTGCGATGTGCCATCCCATCTACTGCGCGTTTCAGTAGGGCTTGAGGAGCAGCCGGATCTCTGGAAGCGGTTCCTGCTGGCTCTGGACTCGGCATAAGCGGAAAACAGGCTTGTGATGAAGTCGGAGTTGCTGCCTGCTGGATTGACAGAGTTTGAACAAGCTCTTAAGAGCCAGGCACCTGACTGAGAGTCTCCCTAAATTACAAAAATTGGCCATTTTTTCAACTCACTCATGTCTCGCGTTTACGCCGATAACAGCCAGGCCATCGGTAATACCCCCCTGGTGCGTCTGAACCATGTCACCAAGGACTGCAAAGCCACCGTTCTCGCCAAGATCGAAGGCCGCAATCCCGCCTACAGCGTGAAGTGCCGCATTGGCGCAAACATGATCTGGGATGCCGAAAAGCGTGGTGAACTCACCGAAGGCAAGGTGATCGTTGAGCCCACATCAGGCAATACCGGGGTTGCTCTCGCCTTCACCGCCGCCGCTCGCGGTTACAAGCTCGTACTCACGATGCCCGAGTCGATGTCGATCGAACGTCGCCGCGTGATGGCCGTTCTCGGCGCTGAAATCGTGCTCACCGAAGCCGCCAAAGGCATGCCTGGCGCCATCGCCAAAGCCAAGGAGATCGCCGCCAGCGACCCTGGCAAGTACTTCATGCCAGGGCAGTTTGAAAATCCTGCCAACCCGGAGATTCACGAAAAGACCACTGGCCCCGAGATCTGGAACGACTGCGAAGGCGCCATCGACGTTCTGGTGGCCGGCGTGGGTACCGGCGGCACCATCACTGGCGTGTCCCGTTACATCAAGAACGCCAAAGGCAAGGCGATTGAATCGGTTGCCGTGGAGCCCAGCCACAGCCCGGTGATCACCCAGACCATGAACGGCGAGGAAGTGAAGCCAGGTCCCCACAAGATCCAAGGGATCGGCGCCGGCTTCATTCCCAAGAACCTCGACCTCTCCGTCGTCGACAAGGTGGAACAGGTCACCAACGACGAGTCCGTTGAGATGGCTCTTCGTCTGGCCAAGGAAGAGGGCCTGCTGGTGGGCATCTCCTGCGGAGCCGCAGCTGCCGCTGCCATTCGCCTGGCCAAGCAAGATGCTTACGCCGGCAAGACCATCGTGGTTGTTCTCCCCGATCTTGCTGAGCGCTACCTCTCTTCAGTAATGTTCGCCGACGTTCCCACAGGGATCATCGAGCAACCCGTGACAGCTTGAACCACAGCGTTGACACATCATGCAGCCCCGGAACACCGGGGCTTTTTTCATGCCGACTGCTCAGCCATCCACTGGCAGCTTCACGCCTGGAAGCACGGCATCCGGAGCGATCCACATCGCATCACCATAGGAATAGAAGCGATAAGCCTCCTGAATGGCGATCCCATACAGCTCAAGCAACCTGCTGCGTCCGATCAGAGCGCTGACCAGAAGCAGCAGCGAGCTCTTGGGCAGATGAAAGTTGGTCAGCAGACCCTGCACCACTTGGAAACGAAAGCCGGGCTGGATGACCAAATCAACAGGTCCCCGCAGAGGTTGCAGGCTGCCGCCCCCTGCCGCAGCAGCTCCCTCCAGAGCCCGCACACTGGTGGTGCCCACAGCAATCACACGGCCTCCACGCTGCCGGCACGCGGCGACAGCAGCCACCAGATCAGGAGTGACCTCCACCCATTCGCTGTGCAAACTCAGATCCTTGAGATCTTCAGTCTCCACAGGCCGGAATGTACCTAACCCCACGTGCAACGTCACTGTGGCCAGTTGAACGCCGCGGCCGCGGATCGCCTTGAGAAGCTCATCACTGAGGTGCAAGCCCGCGGTTGGTGCAGCAACCGCTCCTGGACTGGAGGCGTAGCGAGTTTGATAACGCTCCTGATCCGACTCATCGTGACGCGTGATGTAAGGCGGTAAGGGCACTTCGCCATAACGCTCCAGCAGCGTTTCGATCGCTGCAGCATCGACGAAAGCAGCTGGGAATTGAATGATGCGACCGCCACTGGCGCCATCTGCGGTCAACACCTGCAGAGGGATGGACTCCTGCTCAAGGGCTTCAAGCCAAACCTGATCGCCAGGCTTCAATTTCTTGCCGGGTCTGGCCAGACAGAGCCAGCGGCCTTCGCCGCGGGGCTCAAGCACCAGCAGCTCCGCCAGGCCACCACCGGAACGCCGCACCCTCAGGCGCGCCCGCAGAACCCGGGTGTCGTTGACCACCAGCAGGTCGCCAGGACGGAGCTCATCCTGCCAATCCCACACTTGACGATGCATCAGCTCCGTCACGGGTCGGTTCATGGGGGGAGCCATCAGCAGTCGTGCTGCATGGCGAGGCTCCACGGGTGCCTGCGCGATGCGCTCTTCAGGCAGGCGGTAGTCGTAGGAGCTGAGCTGAAGATCCCTTGGATCCACCACAACGCTTGAACGTGATTAATCCATGCTGCCTGAGGGCAACGTCCCGGCTTTGCTTGCCAAGCGGGGAACGAAATAGCGCACAATCGAGAACACGCGGCTCTGGTCGGTGGAGAGTGCCTCGAACAGGCTGCGAGCCCTTTGGTTAAGTAAAGCCACATCCAGTCGATCCCTGGGAATGGCCACCGGCATGACCACCGTGGTGGCGCGCTCGGGATGCCGTTGCTCCTGCTCCATCACGAAGTCACAGAAGGGATCCAGCAGCGAACTGTATGGGCTGTGGAGCAGCACCAGCTCAAGAGCACCGGTGTCGGTGCCCGCGTAGCGATCCCACAGTTGGCTGAGCTGGCCGGCGTCTTCTTCTTTCTGCACCACCATCACCGCCGTGACCGAATCGGCGAACGAACAGGCGTAGCGCAGCGCCTCAAACGACGGTTGCATCATGCTTGCGACCCAGACAATCGCATGGTGTCCGGTGGGTGGATCACGGGGAATCAGCTTCAGTGACGACCCATCAGGGTCCAGAGCGAGGGCAGCGAAGATCTCCCGGTAGCGGCGACGGATCAAGGCCAGTCCCCACACCAGCAGAGGAATCGCGATCACCACAGTCCAGGCCCCCTCATCAAATTTGCTCACCACAATCACCAGCAGGACCACAAAGGTGGTGAGCGATCCGAGCGCATTCATGGCCATTCGCCCGCGCCAGCCCTCTCCACGCCGCTTCCACCAGCGACAGACCAGGCCCAGCTGCGACAACGTGAAGGCCGTGAACACTCCAAGGGCATACAGATTGACCGCCACGGTGGTGTCACCTCGGCAAATCACGATGATCAGCGCGGTAATCACGACCAGCGCACTGATCCCGTTCTGGTAAACGAGCCGATCACCCAGCAGCTTCATCTGCATGGGCAAGCAATGGTCTTCCGCCAGCATTGCCGCCAGACGTGGAAAGCCGGAGAAGGCCGTGTTTGCTGCCAGCACCAGAATCAGCAGTGTTGAGATCTGCAGGGTCCAGTACAGAACGCTGCCGTCGCCGAACACACGCTGACCGATCTGAGCCAACACGGTGATGTCGGGATTGGGTGCGACTCCATACATGAAACCTATGGTGCTGACCGCAAGGAACATCACCGACAGCAACACACTCATCACCAGCAGGGTTTTGCGAGCGTTAACGGGAGCAGGCTCCTTAAAAACCTGAACACCATTGGCGATGGCTTCGATCCCGGTCATCGCTGAACAGCCTGAGCTGAAGGCCCGGAGCACCAGAAATAAGCCGATCGGCTGCAGCGCAGCCGTGAGCGGGGGAGCATCGGGAGTCCAGCCGTGATGGAAGGTGAGGTCCTTGAGCCCAGCCACCGTGAGCAGAACAATCATCACCACGAAGGCATAGGTGGGCACCGAGAACACGCGTCCCGCTTCCTTCACCCCGCGCAGGTTGGCCCAGCCCACGAGCAGGAGCATGAACAGAGCGATTGGAACCTCGTAGGCCAACAACGCTGGATCCAGTGACGACAGCGCCTGGGTGCCCGCCATCAAGCTGACCGCTGCAGTGAGGGTGTAGTCGATCAGCAACGCAGCGGCTGCTACCAATCCCACGTTGCGTCCGAGATTGTCGCGAGCCACCACGTAGGAACCGCCACCGTTGGGATAGGCAGAGATCGCCTGCCGGTACGACAGCACCACGATCGTGATCAAGGCGATGATCGCCACGGTGATTGGCAGCGATAGCCGCAAAGCGGCACTGCCTCCCAGGATCAGAATTCCAAGCGCCGCTTCCGTGGCATAGGCCACGGATGACAAAGCATCCGAGGAGAGAATGGGCAGCGCCTGAAGATTGGGAAGTCGCTCATCCTTGGCACTGGAACGCGGCAGGGGACGGCCCAGCAGACGTGAAAAGGACGGAATTGACACAGGGCGACCATCACCACGTCAAGAGTGGCAAGGCTCCCTGAGCTCCGCAGCTGTGTATCTTCCCCTGTCCTGATTCAGATCGCCAAACTTTCGGGACGGGTTTCAATCAATTCCGCCAGATCCTTGAGGAAGGCGGCGCCATCGGCGCCATAGATCACACGGTGGTCCGCCGTGAGATTCACCTGCATCTGCCGCTTGACAGCGATGGACCCATCCTTTCCAGCCACAACGGCAGGTCTTGAAGCCGCCACTGCGAGGATGGCACCGGTGCCGGGAGGAAGGATGGCATCGAAACGATCCACCCCGAACATGCCGAGATTGGAGAGGGTGAAGGTTCCGGTGCTGTATTCCTCGGGCTGCAACTGTTTGCTGCGCGAGCGCTTCACCAGATCCCCCCACTGACGCGAGAGCTCATACAGATCGGTTCGATCGGCCTGACGCAGCACAGGGGTGATCAAACCACCGTCTTCCATCGCCACGGCAACGGCGACATTCACATCAGCGGGATAGGTCATTCCCGCAGCAGTCGTTGCAGCATTCACCTGCGGATGCCGGGCCAGAGTGACGGCCACGGCCTTCGCCAGCAGGGCCGTCATCGTGACGCCCTTGGGCTTCACCTGTTTGTAAAAGGCATCCAGTTGATCGGTGGTGATCGTGTAGCCCACACGGAAGCAGGGGACCGCGAGGCTGGCTTCCATATTGCGGTTCACCGCGCCCTGGAGCGTGTTGAACGCCACGGTGTCGCCAGGGCGGCCAAAGCTATTGCCGGCCGGTGAGCTCGGAGGCTTGGCGGTGCTCGCAGCTCCGGCACTGACGGCAGCAGCAGTCCCCTCCCCGACCAGGGGCACACTGATGGGACGCCCTGCGGCGCTTTCCACGTCTTCAGCCTGAATTCGACCGTTAGGACCACTGCCGCGGATCCCGGCGAGGTCGACGCCCATCTGAGAAGCCAGCTTCTTAGCCCTAGGACTGGCAATCAGTCGACCGTTGCTCGCTGGCGCAGCCACCGGAGCAGGAGGCGCAACTGGTGCGGGTTGAGCCGCAGCTGGGGCTGGTGCTATTGGAGCAGGTGCCGTTGGAGCAGGTGCCGTTGGAGCAGGTGCCGTTGGAGCAGCCGATGTTGGCGCTGGTGCTGCGGAAGCGGATGCCGATCCACCACCCGACGGTGCCTTGGCCTGAGCTTCGGCAATCTCAGCCTCGGTCTCCACGATCAAACCAATGGTCTCGCCCACAGGAGCCGTGCTGCCCGCGGGCATCAGCACAGCTGCGAGGTAACCCTCATTGAAGGACTCAACATCCATGTCGGCCTTGTCGGACTCGACCACGAGCACAGACTCGCCGCGGCCCACCTTGTCGCCAGGATTCTTGAGCCACTCAACGATCTTCCCCTCCGTCATCGTGGAGCTGAGGGCAGGCATGAAGATGTCGTGGGTTGCCAAAACCGTCTCCAGAGGGGCTGACTAAGAAAAATCTTACGGGCCGGCAGGCCGGCCCTCATCAGCGCTCAGCCCTGCTCGATGGCCTCGATCACGCCGTCGCGAACCACGACCGCAACCTGCATCTTGCTCACCAGGTTGTCGCCCACTTGAATATCGCAGAAGCTCTCAAGCTGGCCCTGATCCACTATCTGTTCCATTTCAAGCTCGCGAACCTGGGCCTGCTGCTGAAGAAGATTGCGCTTCTGCTCGTCGAGCTCAGCCCGCTTAGCAGCAACCTGCTGCTGCACCTGAGCGACCTGCTCTTGCACACGCGGATCAAGGGGATTGGCGCTCTGACGCCGAACATCATCCACAACCTGCTGCCCCTCCTGCTCAAGCTGAGCCAGTTGCTGGTCGGTGGTGGCGATGCCAGCGCTCAACTCACGCTCGGCCTCTTCCTTCCAGGCCGACGTGACCACGGCACGGATGGTGATGGAACGCTTGATCGACAGAGTGGTGCCGTCAGACATTGGGGCGAGGAATCAGCGCCAAGCGTCTCAGCCTCACGACGGATGGTCAACCCGACCCTGACCGGAGGACGATCAACGGCCATACACGCTCTCAATCAATGAGCGATCCCGTTCAGTGATCCGGTCTCGGCGTTGCTTGAGCGTCTGGGTGAGCAGGCCGTTCTCGATCGAGAATGGTTCGACCAGAGCCACACCAGCAAGACGCTCATCAGCCCTGGATCCAGCACGGTCCGCCAACAATCGGTTCAACTCCCCGCGCAGCAGCTTGAGCAAGCGCTGATCACCGGGATGACCGCCAAGGTCATCACCTGGATCGCAGCCCTGTGAGCTGGCCCAGGCCTTGATCGCATCCGCCCGCGGCACCACCAGAGCCCCCAGTTGACGTTCGTCCTGCCCCACCAGCATCACTTGCTCGATCAGCGGGCTGGAGACAAGAGCCTCTTCAAGCGGCCCTGGCTCGATGTTCTCACCGCTGCTGAGCACGATCGTGTCCTTGGCCCGTCCGGTCAGGACCACAGATCCATCGGGGAGAAGCATGCCCAGATCGCCTGTATCAAACCAGCCATCGGCATCCAGCACCTTGGCTGTTGCCTCAGGTTTGCCGAGGTAGCCAGCCATCACCTGAGGGCCGCGCACCAGCACAACCCCACGTTCACGGAACCCAAGCGGCTTCCTGCTGTCGGCATCAACAATGCGGAACTCGGTGTCCGGGAGAGGTAGACCGGAGCTACCGCGAATATTGCGCCAGGGCCGCCGGCAACTCACCACCGGACTGGTTTCCGTGAGACCGTATCCGACCAGGAGCTCGATTCCCACCGCTTCAAAGAAGGCATCCACGTGGGGAGCGATGGCACCTCCCCCATTAATCGGGAAGCGCAGTGCTCCGCCACTGAGCTGCTGCCTCAGCTTGGGCCAGATCAGCTTGGAGGCCAGCGCATGGGCTGGCCAGCGACGGCTCGCCTCAGCAGCAGCCTTTAGACGGTCGCGTTTGCGCAGCGGCTGAATCATTAGGTCACGGCTGCGACGCCGGGCGAGGGTGAAGGCCGTGCTGTTGGCCAAGGCTGCTCTCAACAGGCGTTGACGCGAGGCGGGAAATGTCTTCACGGCATCCTCGAAACCAGCCTGAACCGCTTCCCACAACCTGGGGACCGTGGCCATGATCACCGGCTTGACCCGTGGCAGATCCTTCTTGAGCTGCTTGATCGTGGTGTAACTCTGCGAGCAGGCACAGGAGAAGAAGTAGTACTCAGCGCTGCGTTCATAGGAATGCCAGATCGGCAGAACGCTCAGCACCGGTGATCCCGGTTCCGGGCGGGTCACGCAGGCGAGGCTGCGCATCTGATGCAGGAGGTTGGCGTGCGACAGCGGCACGCCCTTGGGCCGACCGGTGGTCCCACTGGTATAGAGGATCGTGGCCGTGGTGGCTGGCGCAGAGGCACGGTCCCGCCCAGTGATTGGATCCGGTGCCTCCTGCCCATCGGCAAGGGCGAGGAAAGTGTCGAAGTCGAGCGCGCCAGCAGGTGCAGACCCCTCAAGCACGAGCACAAAGCGCAAACGCTCCTGCAGCTCCGCCGGCAGCTGTAAACGCTGCAGCAGATCAGCGGTTTGCACCACCAGCGCGACGGCAGAGGAATCCTCGAGGATGTAGCGCAGCTCTTCAACAGGTGCTGCTGCCCCACGCACAGCATCAATGGCACCTGCCCGCATCAAGCCCTGATCAGCCACCAGCCAGCGAGGACTGTTCTCTGCGAAAAGCCCCACCACATCGCCACTGCCGATCTGCAAACTTCGGAATGCGGCAGCGGCCTGATCAATCCGCTCTGCCAATTCTTGGTAGCTGAGATGCTCCGGATGGGCAGCGTGAGGAGCATCAACCGCCATCACCTCACCGTGATGCGATTGCAACCAAGGCCAGACCTGATCCACCCGGCCGAGAGTTTGAACATGAGCCTGGCGAGCCAATGCTGCCTGCTCGCGGGACGTTGGTTGCCAGGCGGATTGAGCGGCGTCAGTCACGGGAACGGTCTGTAGTCGCCCAGGCCTATCACCTCAAAGCTGCTTCGGCAATCACAGCTGCTCTGCAGCTCTCTGCTGCCAAACCAAATCAAAGCGGGCAGCCAGGGCATCGCGCAACAGGGGTTGCACGCTCTCGATCTCCAGATCAGGGATCCAGTCGCAAAGGCGACCGACGGATCGTCCTTTGAGTCCACAGGGCACCACGGATTCGAAACCCTCCAGATCGCAGGTCACGTTCAACGCAAGACCATGCTGGGTGATCCAGCGACGGCAACCAACACCGATGGCCGCCACCTTCTGCTGATCGAGCCAGACCCCCGTAAGTCCTTCGATCCGTTCTCCCTGCAGCCCGAGACGCTGCAAAACATCAATCACCACCTGTTCCAGCTGACGCAGATACCAGTGCAGATCGGTGCGACGACGGCGCAGGTCCAACACCGGGTAGGCCACCAGTTGACCGGGTGCATGATGCGTGACTTCCCCACCACGATCGATGCGGTGCAGCGGGGCAGGCGGATGTTCGGGATCAAAGAGCAGATGGTCTTGACTGGCGCCGCGGCCGAGGGTGTAACAGCTGGGGTGCTGCAGCAGCCAGACCGCTTCAGCTTCAGTGTCCGCATCAGATGCGTTGTCTGACTCCAGGAGCAACCGCTCCTGCCAGCAGCGCTGCAGATCCCAGGCCTGCTGGAACGGCACCAGCTGTTCAGGCTGAAAAAGAAATGCCGAAGACCCGGTTCCGGAATCTCTCAGCGTCACTAGCTTTCCGTTAGGCGCAGGCACCGGAGGGATGCATGAAGCTTTTGATCCATGGTCGCAATCTGGATGTGACTCCCGCATTACGGGATTACACCGAGACGAAGCTTGATCGGGCGATCCATCACTTCAATGACCTGGTTCAGGAAGCAGATGTGCATCTGTCAGTGGCTCGCAACCCCCGCGTGCCGCAGCAGACGGCCGAGGTGACGGTCTTCGCCAACGGCACCGTGATTCGTGCCCAGGAACGCAGTGAGAATCTTTACGCGAGCATTGACCTGGTGGCGAGCAAGCTGGCACGGCAGCTGCGACGCTTCAAAGAACGCCACAGCGACCACCATCACAGCCCCGGCCACCGGGCCACTGAGACCCCCACCACTGAAGCGGTGCTTGATGACACCCCCGTGGACGATTCGCTGTTCGAGGGGAAAGAAGCCCAGCTACCTAGCCCGGGTGTGCGGCGTAAGTACTTCGCCATGCCGCCGATGACGCTGAATGACGCACGCACCCAGCTGGATCTCATCGACCATGACTTTTACCTGTTCCGCGACAGTGAAAGCGGCGAATTACAGGTGATTTATCGGCGCAACCACGGTGGCTATGGAGTGATCCAGGCACGCAACTGAACCTTTCGTGGCGGCTTGATCCGTCGTTTGCTCAGCGATGACCAAGTCACCGCGCCGGCAGGAACTGCCGGACATCCCCCCTCTGATTCACCAGGCTCTGCTCAATCCACTCCTGCAAGAGGAGGAACTGCTGACGCTCTGCGACGCAGCCAAACAACTGGGCTTCGGCGGCGTGTGCGTCAGCCTCATCCACCTCGAAGCAGTGCGCAGGCGCCTGGGTGGCCAGGGAGCGGTGACGTTGATCGCCACCGTTGCCTTTCCATTCGGAGCACTGCCCGCCGAACTGAAACAGGCCCAGGCCGAATGGGCTGCTGCCCATGGTGCCGAAGCCCTCGAAGTCACACCCGACTGGTCAGCTCTCGTTAACGGTCGCGCCAACAGCTTCGCCGAGGAGCTGGCAGCGATCGCAGCACTGGATCTACCCATGACCGTCGTGATGGATATGAATCAGCTAAGTGAGGCGCAGCTTGCTTTAGCAGCAGAGGCCGCCATGGATGCAGGGGCTGCATCGCTGCAGGCCGGCAACGGATTTGGAGCAGCGGTCTCCACCAATCAGATCAGAGAACTACGGCAGCTCACCCGAGGCCGTTGCGCCATCAAGGCCGCCGGTGGGATCCGGGAGCTTGAACAGGCGCTGGATCTCGTGGAAGCAGGAGCCATCGCGCTGGGCACCGGTCACGGTCCAGCGTTGGTGAAAGCCCTGCGACAACCACGATGAGTGGGGACAAGCGCCTATCGGGACTTGCTCTCAAGGTGGGGCCCCTCGGGGAGCATGACCGGCTGCTCACCCTGCTCAGTGATGAAGCCGGCGTGGTGCGACTGGCAGTGCCTGGAGCACGCAAACCACGCAGCAGCCTTGCCGCTGCAGTCCCGCTCACTCTGCTGGAACTGCAGGTGGTGGGGCGTCGCAGTTTGAAGAGGGTGCGTCAGCTGCAGGTCGTGCATAACTACAGCGGTGTTGGCAAGCAACTGGAAACACTGGCTGCCGCCCAAGCCCTGGCGGAACTAGCCATTGCCCTTGTGAGCGACTGCGACCCTGTTCCAGGAATGCTGGATACGGTGCTGATTCATCTCGAGAGCTTCGAAGCCCTGAGCCGCTTCGACCAACCAGACCCGGATCTCTGCCTGGCCATGCTCGTGCAGGCGGGGGTGCATCTGCTGGCGCTGGGCGGCTATGGCATTCCACTGCAGATCTGCTGCCGCACTGGAGCAGAGCTGGCTCCTCCGATCGGTCAGTGGGAATGGCGCTGCAGCCTTCTGCCTGAAGAGGGACTAGCGATCGGCTCATTACCGGGCGCCACGCTTCAGTTCAACCCATCTGAACTGGCTCTTCTGCAACGGTTGCCCAGGGCGGAACTCCCCAGGAGACGCGATGGCCAACTGATGGGTCCACGTCCGGTGTGGCTGAAGCTCCTGGCTGTCCTGGAGTGCTGGTGCCGCACCCATTTGCCCCGCCCGGTGCGCTCACTGGAGATGGTCGGCAACTGCATGCCGTCGCAGTAAGCGATCATGAGCCGGTCATTGCTGGAACCTTGAGCGGATCCCCCCTGAACAGTCCTGAGCCGGTCCTACCCACTGGCAACAATCCGGAGGGAGGCCGCGGGCTCCAGGCTGTGTTGCGCCTGAGCGACTTCCGAAAACTCTGGATCGGCCAGATCTTCTCTCAGCTGGCGGACAAGTTCTACATCGTGCTGATGGTCTTTCTGATCGATCAGCACTTGCTGCTGACCACCCAACAGAACGGCGTTCTTGCGGAGGTGGCCTCCGATTACGGCCTCGATATCAGTACCCGCACCAAAGTCATCACCCTGCTGGCCACGGGAATCTTCGTGGCGAACACACTGCCGGCGATGGTCCTGGGCAGCGTGGCGGGGGTATGGGTTGACCGCTGGCCGAAACGACGGGTGATGGTGGCCTCGAACGGGTTGCGGGCACTGATGGTGATGCTGACGCCTCTGTTTCTGATTCCAGGCCCCCTGATCCTGGGACTGCCCTGGGGCTACTGGGGTCTGATCGGCATGACGTTTATCGAGTCGATCCTCACGCAGTTCTTCGCACCGGCCGAACAGGCGGCCATCACTTTGCTCGTGCCTGGCCAACACCTACTGGCAGCGAACTCTCTATACCAAACCACCAGCATGGGAGCCACCATCGTTGGCTTCGCTCTGGGTGAGCCGATCCTTCGAGCACTGAATCACCTGTTCAGCGCGGTCGGCGTGCGCGGTGGTGAGTTCATTCTGCTGCCGTTCTGTTACGGCATGGCGGCCCTAAGCCTGCTGGCGGTCAGCCACAGGGAGCGGGAAATCCACAACGATGGTCGATCGGTCTGGCACGAGATCGGAGAAGGGCTGCAGGTGCTGAAGCGCATCCCCACAGTGCGCAACGCCATGGTTCATCTGGTGTTGCTCTACAGCCTGCTCGCGGCTCTCTATGTTCTGGCCCTTCAGCTAGCAGGGCTGATTCGCAGTCTTGGCCCCTCTGGTTTCGGCATGCTGCTGGCGATGAGCGGCCTGGGCATGGCCCTTGGCGCCGTGATGATGGCCCAGCTCGGTCATCACTTCAGTCGCCGTCGACTCACCGCAGCAGGACTCGGCCTAATCACCTTTTCACTGGTGTTGCTCAGCCAGTTCAAAGGCTCGCTCAACAGCACTCTGGCGTTCTGCGGAATCCTCGGGATCGGAGCCGCACTAGTCGCCATTCCGGCACAGACCACCATTCAGGAGGAAACTCCGGTCACCCAGAGAGGCAGAGTCTTCGGTCTTCAGAACAACCTGATCAATATCGCTCTCAGCCTGCCGCTAGTGCTGGCAGGCACTCTGGTCAGCAGCATCGGGCTCAGTCCGGTGTTGTGGTTGCTCGCCCTGTTGGCACTTGTTGCCGCCTTGCTCGAACGACCTTGGCAACGCTGCTAGCGTCAGCCATGCCCTGTGACTGGTGGCGGTGACGCATATTGCCTGGCTGGGCAAAAAAACTCCGTTCTGCGGCAATGTCACCTACGGGCTCAGCACAACGGAGGCCCTGAGGACACGGGGTCATCAGACCAGTTTCATTCACTTCGATAATCCGAAGGCACCTGGCAGCAGCACATCGCTTCTCGCCAACGATCCCGATGTCAGCCTTCCGTATCTGGTCAAATCGCAGGTCTACACAATCCCCTCGCCGGGTGCCCAGCGTGAGTTGCGGGAATCGCTGGAACGTCTGCAACCCGATCTGGTGCATGCAAGCCTCACGCTGTCGCCGTTGGATTTCCGACTACCGGAGCTCTGTCAGCAGTTGGGAGTCCCCCTGGTGGCCACCTTCCACCCTCCCTTCGACGCCAGCCTCCGCAACCTGACGGCAGGGACACAGCAACTCACTTATCAGCTCTACGCACCGGCACTTTCCAAGTACGACCGGGTGATCGTGTTCTCCGATCTACAAGCTGAATTCCTGGCGCGTCTTGGAGTACGCGAAGACCGTTTAGCCGTGATCCCCAACGGGGTTGATACCAGCCAGTGGAGTCCCTCTGACCCACTACCAGAACCAGGCATCACACCGCCCATCGGCAGCGCAATGCATAAGGTGCGCTGCCGTCTTGGTAAGGAGCGCGTCTTCCTCTACATGGGACGCGTTGCCACCGAAAAAAACGTGGAAGCTCTTCTGCAGTCTTGGCGTCTGGTCGCCATGCAGGGCTGTCGCCTGGTGATCGTTGGCGAAGGACCTTTGCGCAGCACCCTGCAGAACAGTTACGACGACGATGACGTGCTCTGGTGGGGCTACGAAGCCGATCTGGCCACTCGCATTGCCTTACTGCAATGCGCCGAGGTGTTCGTGCTTCCCTCTCTAGTGGAGGGGCTTTCACTCGCCTTGCTTGAAGCCATGGCCAGTGGCTGTGCCTGTGTGGCCACCGATGCTGGAGCCGACGGAGAAGTGCTCGCTGGCGGGGCAGGAATCGTGATGAGCACTCTGGGCGTGACCAGCCAACTTCGCACCTTGCTTCCGGTGCTGCGCGATCAACCCGTTTTGACGCGCGAACTCGGCCGACAGGCCCGCGAAAGAGTGCTAGAGCGCTACACCATCAGCCGCAATATCGACGCACTCGAACAGTTGTATGGCGAGCTAATGCGTCGAGCGCCGCTGGCGGCCTAGCGCAAAGTCCGTCCATGGTCGGCGGCAGCAATCACCGCTTCGATCAGGGCTGTCCGAACACCAGCGTTCTCCAATTTGCGCAGAGCCGCCATGGTCGTGCCGCCAGGTGAGGCGACCATATCTTTGAGCTGAGCTGGATGGAGTTGCTGCTGATCAAGCAATGCAGCCGTTCCGGCCAATGTCCGATGAGCGAGCCGGTGGGCTTGATCGCGCGGCAAACCAGCAGCTACTGCGCCATCAGCCATAGCTTCAGCCACAAGAGCTACGTAAGCGGGGCCTGAGGAGGTCAACGCTAGAAACGCATCAAGCCTGGACTCCGGCAGCTCAAGAACTTCGCTCACTGGGTCGAAAGCCTCCTTTACCCACTGACGCTGCTGCACCGAGACTCCTTCTGCAAATGCCAGTCCACACAAGCCTTCACCCACCAAGCAAGGGGTATTAGGAACCGCACGCACGCACGCACGACCTGGAAATTGACTCTGAAGACGCTCCAGAGTGACACCCGCCAACACAGAGATCAGCAGCGGCGACTGGCCTGATGGAACTGGCCAAACGCATTCGGCCACAGCATCAAGCTGCTGGGGCTTCACCGCCAACAACTGAACCGGAGCATTCCAGGCGTCCATAGACCGGGGATCAGACGCGGAAACAACAGTCAAGCCATTGGGCAAATCAGGGGTCAGCCGGGAGACAGACGACTGACTGCCAACAACCCCGATGACATCAGCTGACTGAAGCTTGCCTCGTTTAATCAGAGGGAAGATCAGGGCCTGGGCCATCCGACCCAGACCAATCACACCAACAGAAACAGTCACCGAAGCGAAAACTCAAAGAGCGGCGGCATCCGAAACAGCCCAGGCCGGTGCGGGAGCAACGCTGCTCTCAGCTGAAGCTTGCTCGACATCCTTGGTGACAACCGTTGGAGTCGTGCTCTCGTCCTGACTGGCGTTGGTCACAGTGACGCAACTCGGGGCAAACAGGAAAATGCTCTCACCAACACGCTCTTGATGACCATCAATGGCGAACGTTCCACCGGCCACGAAATCAACCGCTCTTTGAGCCTGATCAGGCTCCATCATCGTGAGGTTGAGAATCACGGTCTTGCGTTCGCGCAAGGCCTGAATCGCCCTTGGCATTTCATCAAAACTGCGCGGCTCCATCAGAGAAACCTCTGCGGTGCCGGAGCTAATTCCAGGCATCCCGATCACATTCGAGCCTGAGAAGCTCTGGTCCATCTCAAACGGATTTGATGCATCCAGAGGCGCCAGAGCACTGCTGTTGACAGACGACATGCCCTGCATGCTGTCGTCTTGCTCGCCTGTGTCGTAGTCGAGCTCGTCATAATCGCCATCTAGGTAATCGTCACCAGCAACGACCGCACGAAGACGAGAAATCAACGACACTGGAAATCTGCAGAACCTTGACCCTGAATAGCGCTCAAGGGAGTTGTGAGCAAGCGTGTCCAGATGAATTGATGTCCATCTCGCAACGTTGATTTGATCATTCCGTTCAAGAAGACACAGGAGGCCGCGCACCAAACAGGGCTGATCCCACACGAACCCAGGTCGCACCGGCGGCGGCAGCTTGCGGCCAGTCGCCGCTCATCCCCATCGAACATTGAGACAGACTGAGCTGATCCGCCAGATCACGGCAATCCCTGAAAAGCCCCTGACGCTCGATGCTGTCCAGTCCCAACGGAGCCATCGTCATCAGCCCGGAGGCCTTCAGTCCCGGCAACTGTCGCAACACGGGCCAGGCCTCTTTGAGTGACTGAGGGTCCCAGCCGCCCTTAGAAGGATCAGGCCTCAGCTTCACCTGGAATAACACCGAAGGACAACACCCCTCCTCCAGGGCAATGCGGGATGAACGCTCCGCCAGCGCCATCGAGTCGATGGAATGAATCCAGCTGAAGGCCTTCACCACCGCGCGGACCTTATTGGCCTGCAGGCGGCCAATGAAATGCCAGCGCAAATCCGTGAGGTCGGCGAGAGCCTGCTGCTTGGGCAAAGCCTCCTGAACCCGACTTTCGCCGAAATCAATTTGACCGCAAGCGGCAAGCTCTCGAACTGCCGAAGCAGGCTGCATCTTGCTCACAGCAAGCAGGTTGACGCCCTGCGGAAGACGCTGTTGCAGTTGCTGCCAGCGGGTCTGTATCTCTGTCACCCGAGCGGTCCGCCTTGCATGGTTCAGATGAAGGTCTGATCGAACAACTGCTTCCAGCTGCCGTAATCCTCCGAAGCATCCCGGCGCCGGCGGGCAAGATTCAACTCAGCATGGTGGCGCGCATCCAGATAGGGAATCACTTCAAACTGAGCCCCTCGAGGCTGCAGGGTGACGAGGAAGAACATGCGCTGGGCGTACAAGGTGGCGTACACATCACGACCTTCCCCCGCAGGGGCCACTCTGTAGAGCATCCCAAAGGTGGGGTGGTTGAGATAACCCTCAGCGCTCACAGACCTGAAAACGGGGATCAGAGAGCACCGTACCTTCCGCGCAGAACAAGAACAGTGACAAGCCCCACAGCAGCAACCCCGTTGAGAATGCTTGGGAGAGCACCCTTCGAAGCCTGCTCTGGACGAAACGCATCTGCAGGCAACCAGGTTCCACCTCGCGCAAGCAACGCTTCAGCACCTTGTTCTGCACGCAGCAGGATGTTGGCCAGAAGGCGCTCTCCCACTGAAAGCACCAACCCGAAGGAAGCTTTAAAACCAAGCTGGCGCAGGTTCACGGCACGACTAGCGAGCGAGCGCAACAGGTTCTGGAGTTCTTCCTGAACCAACGGCAGAAAGCGAAGAGCCAGAAGCAACTGAAAGCTCAGTCGATCAATCGGAACTCCAAGCCAAGCCAGGGGAGCCAACCACCAACTCAAGGACCACATCAACTCCTCACTGGGGGTCGACAGCAACATCAGATTCACGCTGTGGACAACGGTCACGATCAAGGTGGCGCTGTTCAACCCCAATTCAGCCGAGCGGCGATCTACCACAAGTGGGCCCAGTTGCAGAGATCCCAACTGCAGAGGCCCCAGACGAATCAACTCCCAGGAGGGTGAGGTCAGTGTGAGGCCTGGAATCTCCGCCGGCGAACGCAGGCTCATGCTGGCTCCAGGATCACCGGTGGGCAGCAACATGGCCAGCAGCCCGACCGCACAGCCGAGAACACTGACCAACAGCAACGAGCGCCACCACAGCCGCGCCGGCAATCCACTCACCAACGTGATCAACAGCAGGGCCAGCACGAGCGCCACGCGCCACAGGGGGCCTGCCAGTACAGGCGTGAGGAGAAACACCAGAACCCACAACAGCTTCAGGCGGGGATCCAGCTGGCGCAGCCAACCACCGGCACCATCCACGTACTGCCCGATCGGAATCTGCCTCAGCCAATCCATGCTGCTCAGCCCTGATGGTTCTGCTGCCTGGCCAGATCCTTTTCAGCGTCGCGCTGCTGCTTCCCACGCCAGAACAGCTTCAAGGGAGTGCCATCAAATCCGAGCCCTTCCCGGATCTGACGCTCGACATAACGCCGATAAGTGTCACCGAACAGCTTGGGGTCATTTACGAAAAGGGTGAAACTCGGGGGCCTGGTCGCCACCTGGGTGCCGTAGTACAGCCGGCCCTGACGTCCGCCTCTTGTTGTCGGCGGGCTCCGCCAGCTGAGGGCTTCCTTCAGCACTTCGTTAACCACGGAAGTGCTGACACGACGACGGTGCTGCTCCACCGCCAGAACAGCCAGAGCAAAAATGCTGTCAACACGCTGGCCGGTGAGTGCTGAGGTGAACAGCATCTGGGCCCAGTCGAGGAAATAAAGCTTGGAACGCAGCTCCTTCTCCATGGCCGTCATGGTGTGGCTGTCCTTCTCCACGGCATCCCATTTATTGACAACAACCACGCAGGCCCGACCGTCTTCTTCGATGCGACCTGCAAGGCGTTGATCCTGCTCGGTCACACCGTCCAATGCATCGATCACCAGCACGCACACATCACTGCGCTCAATCGCCTTGAAACTGCGGTTGATTCCAAAGAATTCAGGCCCGTAATTAACACTGCGACGCCGGCGGATCCCAGCGGTGTCCACCAGGCGCCAAGGACGGTTTTCACGCACGATGCTGGTGTCGATCGTGTCGCGCGTGGTGCCTCGAATCGGGCTCACAATGGCCCTCTGTTCACCGCAAATGGCATTCAGAAGGCTTGATTTACCGACGTTGGGACGACCAATGATGGCCATTTGTATCGGCTCTTCCTGATCACCCTCTTGATCTTTCGGAGGCAGGAATGTGAGCACCCGATCCAGGACTTCTGCAGTGCCTGCACCATGAATTGCGGAAATGGGGTAGGGCTCTCCGAGTCCAAGACTCCAGAACTCCGCAGCCATGGCCAGACCCTGATCAGGTGACTCGCACTTGTTCACCGCGAGCAGCGTTGGACAACGCTGACCGCGCAGGAACTCCGCGATGGCCTCATCCGATGCCGTGAGGCCCTGCTGACCATCAACAATCACCACAGCAACACTGGCCTCCTCGAGAGCCAGCGCAGCCTGCTCACGGATTTCAGGCAGAAACTCACTGTCGTCATCGAACACCAACCCACCGGTGTCGACCACCTTGAATTCGCGATCTCCCCAATAGCCATCTTGATAGGTGCGATCACGCGTCACACCCGGCTGATCGTGGACGATCGCCTCTCGACTTCGGCAGAGACGATTGACCAGCGTGGATTTACCAACGTTGGGGCGCCCGATAATCGCGACGACGGGACGCGCCAAGAAGGTCCACAGCAAGAACAGTCTTGACAGTACAGAGGCACCTGTCTGCGAGATCAGGACCCGAAAGGGAAGCCGCTCAACTTTTCATTTCGCCAACAGGAATGGGAATTCTTTCCGAGCGAGACCAGTAAGACTCGAATGAGACAGCTAGCGATAGGTCAGTGAACCTGCTGTCACACCATCATGCTCGAACTGATCGCCACCCTGGTGGTGGACCTCTCAGATCAACAGCTCACCGTCTACGACCAGAACCAAGAAATTGTGCGGGTCATCCCCGTGAGCACCGGCAAGGCATCCACGCCAACTCCCACTGGAGAAGCAAAGGTGCTGACCAAATATCGCTCCGTCACCATGCGCGGCCGTGGTTATGTCGCACCCGGGGTGCCCTATGCGATGTGCATCACCGCAAACGAAATGATCTGCATGCACGGAGCTCCCTGGCAGGAAGACGCCGGCCAGGCCTTCGGCGTTCCCCGCAGTCATGGCTGTGTCCGCATGCCCACGCATCAGGCCCGCTGGCTGTTTGAAAACACGCTCAAGGGCACCAAGGTGGTCATTCAGGTGTGAGGCTCATTGCACCGGCGGATCTCCGGGGTGCCCCCGCACCGGATCCGCCGGTGCATCGAGCAGAGGCGGCAGAGCTCCTTCCTCTGGCAGCAGCTCACCAGCTGAGACCAACCAGGCGAGTAACCAGTTCACCGCCGTGGCGCGGCGAGTGCGCCTTGGATAGAGCTCATGAATTCGATAGCCGCCGAACTGCAGCTGTTGCTTCAGCAGCTGTTTGGATTCCTTGGGAATCGACCGGGTCAGACGCACCGAAGCGGGCCGCACAGCAATCACCTGCGGAGCTTCCGGGAAGGCCTCTCTCCAGGCGGCGGGCGTCGCAGGGCCTGCCAGCCATGACCCCGCACCATTCTCAGGGGGGAGATAGCCCAATCGCTCCCAGACCAGCGACGCCACGAATCGGTCGCTGAGCCGATCTTCAAGGATCGCCATGAGTAGGGCCCGGCTCAGGCTCCAGGATTGTGAGGACATCGCCGCATGCTGTCATCGACAGCCGCTGAGGGGGAAGGGATGACACGACACGCCCTCCCTGGGATGCGCAAGGCAGGGTGTGCTTCAGCTACAGCAGCAAGACCGGCATCAGCACACCCGTGCCGGGCTCGGACTGGATGAGTCCGCATCCTGAAACCGCTTGAAACCTGCAGTTAGCGAGGATGTATGAACTGAATCCAATCCCGATGGTGAGGGGTCTGCGGCTGAAGGGAAGCAGCGTTGAACGCGTTCTGCGCTGCAACGTGCTGCAGTCTCCGCTTGCAGGAGTCAGCGACAAAATTTTTCGCGCTCTCGTCAGACGCTGGGCGCCGGATGCTCTTCTGTTCACGGAAATGGTGAACGCCACGAGTCTTGAGCTCGGCCACGGCAGAGGCAAAGTCGATGAGCTGAGCGAAGAAACGGGCCCCATCGGCGTCCAACTGTTTGATCACAGACCCGAGGCAATGGCCGATGCAGCCCGACGGGCTGAAGACGCAGGTGCCTTCTTGATCGACATCAACATGGGCTGTCCCGTGAGAAAAATCGCCCGCAAAGGTGGCGGCAGCGGCCTGATCCGCGATCCCGATCTGGCCTGCCGAATCGTGGATTCTGTGGCTTCAGCCGTCGGCGTTCCTGTCACGGTGAAGACACGCCTGGGATGGTGCAATCAAGCACAAATCGAAGGCTCCCATCACGCGGCAGTGGCCTGGTGCAAACAGCTGGAGGGTGCGGGCGCCACGCTGCTGACCGTGCACGGTCGGACACGGGAACAACGCTTCAGCGGATCCGCGGATTGGGAAGCGATTGCATCGGTCAAGCAGTCACTCAGCATTCCGGTGATCGCCAATGGCGATGTCAACAACCCTGACGCCGCCTTGCGCTGCCTCGAAAAGACCGGTGCCGATGGGGTGATGGTGGGGAGAGGCACCATGGGAGCGCCCTGGCTGGTGGGGCAGATCGATGCGGCGCTGACCGGTCGCGCCATTCCCCCCACTCCAGGTCCGCGGGAACGCCTGATGCTGGCCTCTGAACACCTGCAGGCCCTCGTTGACTCGCGGGGAGATCACGGCTTGCTGATCGCGCGGAAACACATGAGCTGGACCTGCACAGGATTCACCGGTGCATCACAGTTCCGCCAGAAATTGATGCGTGCACCCACCCCTGATCAGGCACTGACACTGCTTCAACAGCAACAGGAGCAGTTGGCTTGAACTGGCTGCCACTGATGCTGCTGGCGTGGCCCCTTTGGTTGAGGCAACAGCCTGAGCAGCAGAGCCCCATCTGGAAGCGACGCAGCCTGATTGTGCTGATCAGCCTGCTAACGGCCAGGTATCTGCACTGGCGAATCACCAGCAGCCTCAACCTGAGCACGCACCTGAGCACAGGGTTGAGCCTGTTGTTGTTGACAGCGGAAGCCTGGCTGCTGCTGTCGGGCTTGTTGCCGCTATGGCTGGCCTGGCGTCGCTTCCCCGACCGTCGAAGCACGATCGACCAACTGAAAAAACAATGGCAGAGCAGCGACTGGCGGCCGATGGTCGACATTCTCGTGCCCACCTACGGCGAACCCCTTGAGGTGCTGGAACGCAGCCTGATCGCTTGTTGTCATCAGAACTATCCGAACCATTGCGTGTGGGTACTGGATGACAGCGGCCGAGACGAAGTCAGAGAACTAGCCCTTCGGCACGGGTGCCATTACCGCCATCGACCGACTCGAATCCACGCCAAAGCCGGCAATCTCAATGACGGACTTCAGCACTGCAGCGGAGAGCTGCTGGCGGTGTTCGACGCTGACTTCATTCCGCAGAGAGACTTTCTCGAGTGCTGCATCGGCTTTCTCCAGGACCCATCGGTTGGGCTGCTTCAGACCCCGCAGACCTTCATCAATGCCGATCCAGTGATGCGGAACCTGGGCATGGAGCGTTGGTTATTGCCCGACGAAGAAAGCTTCTATCGATGGATCGAACCCGTCCGCGATGGCTGGGGAGCAGTGGTTTGCGCCGGCACTGCTTTTCTGGCTCGACGCAGCGCCATTAATTCAGTCGGAGGATTCAAGGAACAGGCGATCTCAGAGGATTTCGTGACGGGGCTACGGCTACGGCGCAAGGGCTGGAAACTGCTGTATCTCCAACAGAAGCTCAGTGCTGGCCTTGCAGCGGAAACCATGGCCGACTTTGTGCGTCAGCGCCAGCGCTGGGCCAATGGAACACTGCAAAGCCTGCGACTGAGCGATGGACCACTGGGCCCAGGCGAGCTTCGTTTCGGGGAACGAATGGCCTACCTCGAAGGCGTTGTGCACTGGTTCAACAACATGCCCCGGCTGGTGCTGATGCTGATGCCACTCAGCTACGGCCTACTTGGCACTGTTCCCATTCTGATCAGCAACAGTGAAGCTCTCCGGCTGCTGTTGCCTCTCTGGGCCTCACTTCTGCTCAGCATCGGCTGGATCAACCGCGGCTCTCGCACAGCCTTGTTGAGCGAACTCACCGGCTGGGTGCTGACGGTGCCACTGACGCTGACGGTGTTCACCAATCTGATGGGACACATCGGTGGTTTTCGTGTGACACCAAAACACCAGAAACGCAATCGGGGCAGCTTCAGCCTCGTTCTGGTGATCCCCCTGCTGGCACTGCTGCTGCTGAACCTCGTCAACCTATTGGGTCTGGTGACCACAACACCAATGGACAGCGAGATGCTCGACTCGCGGCCGCTTGGCCTGACCTGGGCGGTGATCAACCTGCTCAGCCTCTGGATTGCACTGCGCGCCTGCTGGGATCCACCCGCACGCGACCCGGCCCCATGGCAGGCCGCTTGCTTGCCAGCAGAGCTGGAAGACAGCGACGGGCAGCGGCGACCCTGTCGAATCACGGCGCTCAGCGAAAGCGGCGCTGAGCTGGAGCTGGCCACTCCATTGCCAGCCGAGCTGAAGATCACGCAGCTTCGCTGGACAGCCGACTTGTCGCCACTGCCGGTCATTTGGGAACGCACTCAAGGCAATCGACTGGCGCTTCGCTGGCAAGAACTCAGCGACCAGACTCGACAACAGCTCATCCTTTGGTTGTTCTGCCGGCCAGGCTGCTGGCCGGAACGTCAGGCTCCGCCTGAGTGGCGAGCATTGATTGCCCTGATCAGCCGTCTGATCATCCTGCCGTCACGACGCCCGTTCCACCGCTGTCTGATGCCACAGACCCCGCCGCAGTGACACTCAACCAAGCCAGAGATCACGGGTCCCCGTGATGGCCTGAGTCGCCAGCAAAAGGGCCACGAGAACATTGAGAGACACATGCAGACGGCGCATCCAAAGGCGCCCGGCAATCTCTCGCTGACAGGCCATGGTCAGCAGCAGAAAAGCGAGCAGCAACAGTCCGCCCCAGGTGTGGGACTGCCAGACGGCAGGAGCAACCAGCGCACGCTCACTCACCAGCAAAGGCTGGATCATGATCAGCAGCAGAAACAGCCAACAGCTCCAGGAGAACAGCAGCCTCAGGGCCAGTCGTCGGGTGCGAAGGAGGGCCACAAACGACAGCACAACGCCGCACGCCTGAAGGATGACCACCGCCCAGCTGCTGAAACCGGCGCCAGCGGCAGCCAAGTCGTGACTCAAAGCAAACAGCACAGCCACGAGCAGACCAGCCGTTGCCCAACGGCCGTGATCAACATGTTCAACAGGCACAGTTGGAGCGATGGGGTTGATCTCTAGACGCCGCTCCCTGGCCAGAATTCCAAGGCGGATCGTGGCGCCGATCACCGGATACACAAACAGAATGATCAGCACCGGATGCACCAGCGCCAGCCATTGCAGGGGTGTCAGCGGTTGCAATGCGGCGATCAAGGCAATACCTCAGGCCATTGCTGACGGATCAGCAGCATTGAGAAGTAAGGCCTCACATCGTCGGGCACCGCCTGAGCCGATGCCACCCACTGATCTGGCCAACCAACCCGTTGCGCAAAGAGGGCACGATCGAGCAGCTGTTCCTGCTCCAGAGCCGCTCGCACCCAAGACCAGCGCTGCCCCAGCTTGATCAAACCCAGCACCGTGGAGGTCTTGCGAGCACTCTGCAGCAAGGCGATCAACTCGGCATGCGTTTCCGGGCAGGGACGAATGAGCAAGCCCTCCTGCTGAAACGCCAAAGGGACATCGAAAGAATCTTTGGCCGCTGCTGCCGCTGCAGCACTCACCGACGTGATACCTGGGATCAAGACGAACGGCACATCAGGGTGATGGCGCCGCAGAGCCAGTTGCACATAGCTTCCGGTCGCGAACAGTGAGACGTCCCCCTCGCACAGCAGCACCACCCGGTTGCCGGATCTGACCTCTGCAGCCAACACATCAGCCGCCTGCCTCCAGGCTGCGATTCGTGGCTGAGATTCAGTCACCATGGGGAACAACAGAGGCAGACAACGCTGATCAGGCCGAATCCAGCGGGATGCAATCGCCAGTGCCATACCTTCAGCCCCCTCATGCGCGATGGGATGGGCAACGACATCAGCAGCTTCCAAAGCTCGAACTGCAGCCACGGTGAGCAGCTCGGGATCCCCGGGACCGACGCCCACTAACACCAGCTGATCTTGGGGACACTCGGACGTGATGGACAACGGCAATGCAAGCCAACCAGCCATCCAGCATGCTGAACAGGGTGGAAGGAGCCTTGATGCACTGCTTCAGGATTGCTTCGGGCCCATGAGCGAACTGACGCTGTATTCGGCACGGTCCAACACCATCCTGCTGAAAACCCAGGAAGGCAGGCGGATCCAGGATGTGCTGAAGGAACGGGGCATTGGCTTCGAACGCTGGCCGGCACACTATCGGCCGGATGACAACGCCTCACCTCAACAGATCCTGGAGAACTACAAAAGCGAAATCGCACGAACGCAGGCTCGATGGCATTACCCGAGCGTTGATGCCATCAGGGTGCTTCCTGATCATCCAGATCGCATCTCCCTGCGCCGAAAGTTTCTGAAAGAGCACGTCCACGCAGAGGACGAAGTGCGGTTCTTTGTGGAAGGTTGCGGTCTGTTCTGCCTGCATATCGGCGATGAAGTTGTGCAGGTGCTCTGTGAAACAAACGACTGGATCAGTGTTCCTGCAGGAACACCTCACTGGTTTGACATGGGCGAAACGCCCTATTTCTGCACACTCAGGTTTTTCAACAATCCAAACGGCTGGGTCGCAGAATTCACCGGAGACCCAATCTCCGAGCGCTACCCCCGCCTCCGACCGTCTTAGACACTCAGGCCGCCAGCAACAGACGCGCGTCGACAGCAGATTTCAACGATGCGATCCGAGTGGTGGGTAGCTCGGCCGCCAATGTCTGATCATCGAGCAGCATCGCGGCCTCCAGGTCGGCACAACGCCCGATCAGATCACGGACCAGGGGGTTGGACTTGAGACCATCCCATTGTTCGTCGGTGGTGCCATTCCGCAGGGCCTGCAACGAATCAGCAACAGCGATCACAGGGTCAGGCATCGACATCGCAAATTGACTGGGTCAATTCTAGAAGTGACCCAGAGTCCATGGCGCGTCTCTTCAGACTTCTTTTGGACTCTGATTGCGAACTTTCCGAGTCTGGCCCTGGCGCCACGCTCGACCAACTGAAAAAGCCTCGCCTCCATCCAGAGATCGACAGGTCATGGCTGATCAGGCATCAACTCCCACTGAATGCATGCGCACAGCCTCCGGTGCAGAGAGCTCCCCGCGTAGCGCATCCACCTCAGCCGCGGCCAGCTCTTGAAGCCGAGGCACAATCTTGTCCCTCGGATATCGGTCTGCAGATAGCACCCAGTAGAGACCGAAATGGCGGGCTTCGCTCTTCAGCAGGTCGCCATAGAGCAAGCGCAGGTCTGGATCCGGACTGTGCTCAGCCAGGAGTGCCATGCGCTCATGACTTCTGGCCTCGATCAACCCGGCAACCAAAAAAGAATCGAGCATGCGCTCGGGCTCTGCCCGGCGCACCTGCTTGGCCAGCCATGCCCCATAACCGGGAGAGCGCAGCGGCTCCAGATAGCGCCCCCGGTCCTTGAGCAGCTTCAACACCCGTTCAAAGTGTTCGAGCTCTTCCCGCGCCAGCGGACTGAGGGCCTCGCCCAGGCCTGGTTCGCACAAATAGCGGAACATCAGCTGCACTGCCGCCCCAGCCGCTTTGCGTTCGCAATGGGCATGGTCGATCAGCACTTCCATTGGCCTGGCAATGGCCTGCTCAACCCAGCGACGACTGGTGGGCGCTGCAAGCCAGCGGATGCTCGTCACCGACGAGGTGATGGTCATACGGCAACTTGACGCAGGTGATTCACCAGACCATCGAAGGCCAGGTCATAGCTGAAAGGCCCGAAACCACTCACCACACCAACCGCGCGATCGGCCAGAAATGAGTGATGGCGGAAGGGCTCGCGGGCATGCGTGTTGCTGAGATGAAGCTCCACGTAGGGAATGGCCACTCCCAGCAAAGCGTCACGCAAGGCGATCGACGTGTGGGTGTAGGCGCCTGCATTCACAAGAATCCCGTTCACCTCACCCATGGCCTGATGGACGCGCTCTACCAGCGCACCTTCAAAATTGCTTTGAAAACAGTCCAGCTGCACGCCTGCTGCCGTCGCACGCTGTTTCAAAGCTTGCTCAATCTGTTCGAGCGTCTGTCGTCCATAGAGACCAGGCTCTCGTTGCCCCAGCAGGTTGAGATTGGGGCCGTTGAGGAGCAGCAGGCGCATGGCCTTACGAGAATTCCTTTGAAACTCGATCGTATCGAGAACCAACGAGAGGCACAGATCGCTGAAAGGATCGCCAGGCCGACTGGTAAGTTCTTCGAGTGGTTCGGGTCGGTGCCCGAGTGGTTAATGGGGGCGGACTGTAAATCCGCTGGCTCTGCCTACGTTGGTTCAAATCCAACCCGGCCCATCCACCACAAGCCCTTGTAGCTCAGCGGTAGAGCACTCCCTTGGTAAGGGAGAGGTCTCGAGTTCAAGTCTCGACAAGGGCTTCACTCAACACCCAGGCACCGGGTGTTGTGTCCAGAGGCAATCAAGGATGGATTGCCTCTGAGAACGTTTCCTCTAGGTCAGAGTTGCCTCAGCTCCCGAGCGCAGCTGGCAAGCTCGCGGTCGATGGATCGAAACGTGCCAAAGAACAACCCGGCTTGGCAATAAGACCTCAACATCGAGTGGCGACAGCCGACCAGTGCCGCTAGCACTAAAAAAAGTCTCGGCTATGGCAGCAACGCCCCTCCTTCTTGCACTGGATCAGGGCACCAGCAGCTCACGCGCCGCTCTCTTTGACCCGCGTGGATTCCCTGTTGCCAGTGCCAGCGCTCCCTTAGCCATCAGCTATCCAGCTGACGGATGGGTGGAACAGAACCCCAGGGACATCTGGGAGAGCCAGCGCCTGGCGATGGAGCGCTTGGAGAAGGCCATCAGCCAAGAACAGAGGGACGCTGTGGTGGCCTGCGGAGTCACCAATCAGAGGGAAACCACGATCCTGTGGCGACGCAGCGATGGGCAGCCCTGCGGCCCCGCCTTGGTCTGGCAGGACGGCCGCACCTCCGATATCTGTCAACAGTGGAAAGAAGAAGGCCTTGAGCAGGAATGGCGAGCTCGCACCGGCCTGCTCCTCGATCCCTACTTCAGCGCCAGCAAGATTCGCTGGCTGATGCGGCATGAGGCGAGCGCATCCAGTGCTGCCGCGAATGATGATCTCTGCTTCGGCACGGTGGAGAGCTGGTTGCTGTGGAACCTCAACGGACAAAAGCGGCACTGCTCCGACATGAGCAATGCCAGCCGCACCCTGCTGATGGACCTGAAACAACGTGAGTGGGTGGATGCGTTCTGCGAGCAGACCGGGCTGCCATTGAGTGCATTGCCGGAGCTGGTGCCCTGTCGTGGCGACTTTGGAACCATCGCATCAGGACTCCCCTTTGCAGGAGTGCCAATCCATGCCCTGCTAGGCGACCAACAAGCCGCCACACTCGGCCAGTTGTGCCTTCAACCAGGCGAAGCCAAATGCACCTACGGCACAGGTGCCTTTCTGGTGGTGAATACAGGCAGCAGCATTCAACGCAGTGATGCTGGGTTGCTGAGCACTCTCGGCTGGACCGACGACCAGGGGCAGCCCACCTACTGCCTTGAGGGCAGCTTGTTCAACGCCGGCACGGTGGTGCAGTGGCTGCGGGATGGACTGGGAATCATCGAGACAGCGGCAGAAATCAACCAGTTAGCCCTCAGCGTTGCCGATGCAGGTGGAGTGATGCTTGTTCCTGCCTTCACAGGCTGGGGAACACCGCATTGGGATCCTGGCGCTAGGGGCCTTTTGATCGGATTGACCCGCGACACTGGTCGCGGCCAGATCGCTCGTGCTGCCCTTGATGGCATCGCACTCTCGGTGGCGGGACTGGTGCAGCTTGCGGAGCAGTCCATCGGCCATGGACTCGGGGAGCTGGCCGTGGATGGTGGTGCAGCCGCATCGGATCCACTGCTGCAGGCCCAGGCCGACAGCACGGGACTGAGGGTGCGACGTCCGGCTTACCTGCAAAGCACCGCCCGTGGTGTCGCACTGTTGGCTGGAGTTCAAGCAGGACTCATCAACAACCTGAAGGATCTGGAATCCCTCCGGGGTGAGCAGGCCGACGTGTTTGAACCCTCGCTGAGTGCTGAACAACGCCAGTGTTGGATGAAGCAATGGAGCGACGCCATCTCAAGGAGCTTGCGCTGGCATGCCTGACAACTGCTTCGACCTTCTGGTAATTGGCGGCGGGGCCAGTGGAGCCTGCGTGGCCTACGAAGCGGTCTGCCGGGGGCTGAAGGTGGCCCTGCTCGAAGGCCATGACCTTGGTGGCGGCACAAGTTCGCGCAGCACCAAGCTCTTACACGGAGGTGTTCGCTATCTCGAACTGGCGTTCAAAACCGCCGACGCCGCTCAGCTTCGACTGGTCAGAGAAGCGTTGCTGGAACGCGGTCATTGGCTGAAACAGGCGCCGTTTCTTGCCCATCGCCTTGAACTAGCTCTGCCCACAGATGGGCTCATCGGCCAGCTGTATTACCGCCTCGGGCTCGGCATGTACGACGCCCTCTCAGGCCGTGCAGGGATCGGCAGTAGCCGGCTGCTGTCTCGGACGCTGTTGCACCAAGCGCTGCCCGAGCTGCGCAGCGATGTCAGCGGAGGGGTTGCCTACAGCGATGGGCAGTTTGACGATGCCAGGCTGAACCTGCTGATGGCACTCAGCGCCGAGCAACACGGGGCGGTCGTGCGCACGCGGACGCCGGTGGTGGAGCTGGAGAAAGACAGCCACGGGAAGCTGTGCGCAGCTATCAGCGAAAACGCCGATGGCCAGAGAGAGCGCTGGCAAGCCCGCGTGGTGGTCAACGCCACCGGCATTCATGCCGATGCGCTGAGGCGCATGGCCGAACCCGAGTGCCAGGAACGCATGCTGACCAGTCGTGGAGTGCACCTGGTGCTGAAGCAGCGTCTCTGTCCGCAACGCATCGGCCTGCTGCTGCCCTCCACCGATGACGGCCGGGTGCTGTTCATGCTGCCCTTCTTCGGGAGCACACTGATCGGAACAACCGACACGCCCTGCAGCCATCCGCAGGCAGCTGTGCCCTCCGATCAGGAGCAGAGCTATCTCCTCGACTACGTGAAGCGATGGTTCCCAGGCCTTAAAAGCATTGAGATCGGTAGTTGCTGGGCTGGAGGAAGACCCCTGCTCAAGCCAGCCGATGCCGACATGAACAGCAGCCGTGTTGTGCGAGAGCACGAGGTGGAGACGATGCCCAGCGGGCTGGTGAGCGTGATGGGCGGAAAATGGACCACCTGTCGTCCCATGGCTCTCGACACCCTCACGGCCGTCGCGAAGCAATTGGGACAGTCACTGCCACCGGCCAAGGAACTGCCTCTCATCGGCTCAGACCGCGATCCCATGCAAACCCCAAACCGTCTGATTGCACAACGCTCAACCCTCCAGGATCTGTTGCCGAAATCGCCGCAGCAAGCGGAACAGATCGAACATCTTGAAAGCAGTCATGGCCTCAATGCGGAAGCCCTGGTCAACAGCTGGTCAACAGCAGAGCGTGAACCTCTCAGCCCGGTGATGCCCATCTGCAGCGGAGAGCTGCGGCATGCCATTGAGACCGAAAAGGCGAGAAGCATCACGGACGTGCTGGCCCGGCGGACGCGGCTGGCCATGGTTGACCGCGACGAAGCGCAACGGTTTGCTCCTGTGGTGAATCAAATGCTTGAGCAGTGCGGCCATGGCAACAGCGCACCTCTTGAACTGAGTCACTGATCAGATTTCATTGCTCAGCGTTGATTGATCAGCGTTCACGTCCTCCACTTCACCGATCAGCCACCAGCTGAATCCATGGGCCGGCAAGTAGACAAACCAATGCTCTGAAGCTGGGGGATATTCACAACCCCAGAACACCTCACGCGTACGCACACCGCTCCAACGGCTGAGGTCAAGGTGCAGAGAAGCCCCTGCTGCTGAGAGGTTGGCCGCCACCAACACCGTCATGCTGCCGTCGCAGCGCACGTAGCTGATCACACCTGGGTGAGTACATTTCAACAGCTCGAAATTGCCATGTCGCAGCGCCGGCAAGAGTCGCCGGCAGGTGAGCATGCGCCGGTGCCAGTTCAGCAGTGAACCAGGCAGCTGCTTCTGCACTTCAACATTCACCACGCGGTAGTCGTAGCCGGGAGCTGTGATCGGCGGCAGCACCAACAGCGGATCAGGTGCGGTGGAGAAGCCCCCGTTACGCGCGGGAGTCCAGGCCATCGGGGTGCGATTGGGATCGCGGTCACGCAATCCCGGCCAATCGCCCATACCGAGCTCATCGCCGTAATAGAGGCAAGGCATCCCCGGCAGGCTGTACAGCAGGGCGTGAAGAACGCGGTTGGAACCCGGATCGCCATTGAGCAATGGCGCCAGGCGACGATTAATGCCCCAGTTGAGCCAATGTCCCTGTCCTTGATGCAGTCCGGCACGGATGGTCTGGATCACCTCCTCCGGGATCAGGTGACCATCACCCAACCACAACTCATCGTGGTTACGCAGAGGCAATGCCCAGCGGCAGCCACTGACAACTTGCTGTGCCTTCTCCAGACAATTGCGCAGATTTTCCACACTGCCGCTGGCGATCGCAGCAAAGAGGTGAGCGGTCAGCGCAAAGTTGTAGGCACCGTGGAGCTCATCCTGCAATAAGTAAGGCGCAATTTCTTCAACGGGCTGGATCGCTTCACCCAGCAACAAAACATCCTTGCCATGAGAATCCACCCGCTGGCGAAGTCGCTGTAAAAAAGCGTGGGTTTCCGGAAGCCCCTCACAGCGTGATCCCTCCTCCTCACACAGGAAAGGCACGGCATCCAGGCGGAAACCGTCGACACCACGATCAATCCAGAAATCCACCACATCCAACATCGCCTCCTGGACAAATGGATTGGCGTAGTTGAGATCGGGCTGATGGCGAAGGAAACGGTGGAGGAAGTACTGACCTGCCACCTCATCCCATTCCCAGTTCGACGACTCGAAATGGCGGAAGAGCACTGGGGCGTCGGAATAACGATGCGGGTCATCACTCCACACGTAGATCTCGCGCTCAGGGCTGCCCTTGGCTGCCCATCGAGCGCGCTGAAACCAGGGATGAAGGGTGCTGGTGTGATTCATCACCAGATCCATCACCACCTTCAGCCCCTGCGCATGTGCGGCCGTTAGGAAACGATGAAACGCGGCGAGATCGCCCAGATCGGGATGGATCGCCTTGAAGTCGGTGATGTCATACCCGCCGTCATCCAGCGGTGAGGGGTAGATGGGCGTGAGCCAGATGGCTTCCACCCCAAGCCAACGCAAATAAGGAAGCCGGCTGGACAGGCCCTGCAGGTCTCCAATCCCATCACCGTTGCCATCGCGGTAACTGCGCACGATCAACTGATAGATGACGGCGCCGTTCCACCACGGCTGCTGCTGACTCATCAGGCCGTTGCCTCTGATCACGGTGTAATGGCGATCGTGTTCTGCGTCATCCCCTCATCAACGGTTGAGCTCACAAAACTGCGAGCATGCCCTGCACAGACAGAACGCTCTTCTCGTCATGGTCCAGGCCAACGCTGCATACCCCTTTAGCGAAACCGACCTGGACCGGCTGCGACAACCTGTATTGGAGGGACTCACCAGGCCGGAAGCTTGGCGTCGTGAACAGCTTCAGCGCCTACGTGAGCTCGTGACACAACACGAGCCAGAGATTCTCGAGGCCCTTCGCCATGACCTTGCCAAACCCGATCTTGAAGGGATGGCTGAGGTTGTGACCCTGCTTCAGGAACTCAAACTCGCGGAACGGCGTCTTCGTACCTGGATGCGTCCACGCCGAGTCCGTGTGCCGCTTGTGCAGCAGCCCGGCCGGGCCGAGCTGATCCGCGAACCACTCGGATGCGTGCTGCTGATCGGCCCCTGGAATCTGCCGTTCAGTCTCACGTTATGGCCGTTAGTCAGCGCTCTTGCAGCCGGCAACACCGCCGTGATCAAACCTTCCGAACATGCCCCAGCAACAGCCGAACTGATCGAGAGGCTGGTGCCAGAGCACTTCCCAGATCATGTGGTTCAGGTCGTCAATGGTGATGGAGCTGTTGCCGCTCAATTGGTTCGGCAACGCTTCGATCACATCTTTTTCACCGGCGGCGGGCAGATCGGAGCCAAGGTGCTGGAGGGAGCCGCCGCCAACCTCACGCCCGTAACCCTGGAACTCGGCGGCAAAAACCCTGCGATCGTGCTGCCTGGGGCCGATCTGTCCATCACAGCACGCAGACTGGTCTGGGGGAAGGGATTCAATGCTGGGCAGGCCTGCATCGCACCGGATCATCTGCTTGTCCAATCCGATCTGCGTACACCTCTGCTGCATGCCATCGCTGAGGAAAGACTGAAGCTTTACGGCAGCGATCCACTCGAATCCGAATCTCTGGCGTGTCTGATTCACGACCGTCATTACGGCCGACTGGAGGCTTTGTTGCAGGAAGCGAAAGATGATGGTCGCGTGCTGCTCGGAGGTGAGTGCGACCCGATCAGACGCCGGATTGCACCGACATTGATCGCCGTTCAAGACGAAAAAGATCCGCTGATGGCCGACGAACTGTTTGGACCGCTGCTGCCTGTGCTGGAGATCAACGACCTGAATGAAGCCATTCAGAGAATCCAGAAGCAGGACAAACCACTCGCGCTCTATTTATTTGGCGGCAACGATCGTGATCAGGAACTCGTCCTAAACAGCACCCATTCCGGTGGTGTGTGTTTCAACGACGTGTTGATGCAATGTGGCGTCCCCGATCTGCCCTTTGGTGGCGTGGGCGCCAGCGGGATGGGAGCCCATCACGGCGAAGCGGGATTCAGAACCTTTTCCCACGAGCGCTCGGTTCTGAGGCGTCCATTCTGGCTGGATCTGCCCCAGCGCTATCCGCCTTACACCCTCAAGCCAGAAACATTCCGTCGTCTCTTGAGCTGAAGGACGCGACAACAAGTTCAGAACAGCACTGGCGCTGAACGGGAGGCACCTTATCTTTCGCCCAGCCAACGCTCACGCATGCGCCGCACTCTCCTGACCGTCCTTGCCGCGATGGCTCTGACACCACTCGCCGGTCATGCCGCCAACGTGACGGTTCAGTCAGGGGAGACCCTTTCGGATATTGCGGCTCGCTACGGCGTATCGATCAACAGCCTGATGCGCCTCAACGGGATCAGGAACTCGGACCATGTGGAGGCCGGCCAGACACTGCGGCTGCCTGGGAGCGTTTCAGCAGGCAAGGGGCGTCACAACGTGCAGTCCGGTGACACCCTCAGCGGGATTGCGGCGCAATACAGAGTTGGTGAACGCCAGTTAATGGCCCTGAACGGACTCTCGAGTGCTGACCATGTTGAGATCGGTCAGACCCTGAAGCTTCCCAGCAACGCGGTGCTTCCTCAGGCCAAGCCCAAACCCACGGCCAAGCCGGTGCCGATTCAGGCCAAACCCAATGCCATCTCCCACACCGTGGCCCGCGGCCAAACTCTCAGCCAGATCGCTAAGGCCTACGACATCCCTCTCACATCGTTGGTGAGCATCAATGCGATTGAAAACCCTAATCAGGTCAATATCGGAACCCAGCTGATGCTGCGCTCCACCGAAAGCACCAGCAACACATCAACAGCCACACCCAAGGCGACAACACCTGTTGAGCAACAACCATTGCTGACCGAAAGCCAGCCTGATCAGCAGGAGCCAGCACAAGTCCAACCCAAGACCGAAAGCATCAAGACGTCTGCCGCCAAACCGGCGGCTGTCAAACCAACGACTGTGAAACCCAGTGCGGTGAAGCCCAAAGTTGTCAAACCTGTCACCACTGCCAAGGCGACCCAAGCAACAACAACAAGCGTGCAGCCGAAGCCAGCCTCTTGGCGGAACTATGGCCCCCTTCAAGTCGACTGGGGAAACTGGCAGTCGATGGGTGGGAGTGAAGTAGCTCCGACACTGAACAGCGATGGTCAGTCGCTCTATGTGGCGGTGAACTGCTCCGCCAAAAAAATCAATGCCACTGGCGCCAACGGGAAGTGGAAAAACTGGATTGCACCCCAATCGGAATTCGAGAAGGCTCTCGTGAAGGATCGCTGTATGGCAGCAAAGGGTTGAACGCGGCTTAAGCGGCGTAGTGCAAAGGCCAGGGCTGACGCAAAAAGCGACGGCCACTTTCCTTTAGATACAGACGCTGGCTGCCGTCATCGGTTTCATGGATCAACTCCTCCTGAACCAGCCGCCGCGTCAGCCATCCCCAGTGCGCCGAACGACCTTCTTCAGCATTAAGTCGTTCACTGAGTCTGCGGGAATCTGTGCCGTGAACCTCCGCCAGCAACTCCAAAACAGCCGTGGCCTGGTCAGACCAATCCTGACTTGAGGTACTGGAAAGACAGCGGTCACAGCGGCCACAGGGAGGAACTAATTCACCGACGGACAGCAGCAGAGCTTGTTCTCTGCAGGTTTCTCCCTCTGCCACAGCCTCCATACGGCGCAACTGCTGCTGCGCCAGTTCAATTCGACGCGATTCTTCGGCAGCATCGCTGGCGGATGACCGGCGCAGAGCGCTCTGCATCGCCCATCCCAGACTGGTTCGATCTCTCGGCGAGAACAGCACCAGGCAGTGTGCTGGCTTGCCATCACGCCCTGCACGACCTGACTCCTGCAGATAGCCCTCCGGCGTGCTTGGGAGATCCAGATGCAAAACCAGACCGACGTCCGACCGGTCCACCCCCATACCAAATGCCACCGTGGCCACCAACACAGGATCCTGCGCTCCCAGGAAATGCTCCAGCGCTCGATGTCGAACTTCAGGTTCAAGACCGGCGTGATAGGCGATGGCCTGAATCCCGTTGGCACAGAGTCGCTCTGTCCAACGCTCCACCGAAACACGGGTGCGGGCGTAAATCAAACAAGCGCCACGGGCTTCCTCCAATGCATCAACCACATCCTGCAAAGGATCACCAACCCGGCGGCGCATGGCGTAGTGGAGGTTGTGACGTCGGGCCGATCCGACCTGGATCAGAGGCCGCCTGAGATGCAGAAGGCGAAGAATATCTGCTCTGACCCGAGGGGCTGCCGTAGCACTGAGAGCCACCAGAGGAACCCCTGGGCAAAGGGCTCGCAGCTCACCCAGCCGGCGGTAATCAGGGCGGAAGTCATGGCCCCAAGCGCTGATGCAGTGAGCCTCATCGACAGCGAGCGCCACCAGCTGTCCTGTAGCGGCGTGCTCCTGCAGAACAGAACGGGTGGCTTCACCCTGAAGACGCTCCGGAGCGAGATACAACAGCCGCAAGGATCCGTCGCTGAGCTGCGAAAGCGTCTGTCGCCGCTGAACTGGATCAATTCCTCCATGAAGACAGGCCGCTGCGATGCCTCGACGTCTCAACTGGAGAACCTGATCCTCCATCAGAGCCACCAAAGGCGAGATCACCACGACGAGACCTGATCTCACCAGAGCGGGCAACTGAAAACACAGTGACTTGCCACCACCAGTCGGCAGCACCGCCAGGCAGTCCTGCCCCTGCAACAGGCATTCCACAACGGGACGCTGCCCTGGCCGGAACTCAGACCAGCCGTAATGGCGCTTGAGCGCATCCAGCAGCAGGTCCAAAGCACTCCACAGATGGTGTGCCCAGCCTATCGAGCCCCAGATCTAGGGGAGCGGAGGAGGATCCAGCTGATCCGGTGATTCCTCAACCAGCTGGAGTCGCACCCGCTTACCCCCGGCCAACTCACCTAAAGACACCCGAAGCGTCGCGCCGCTGAGACTCTGCAGCGCCGAGAGCACATCCCGGAGATACGGAGTGCTGCTCCCACTTTCCACCCAAAGCCGTTCCTGCAAACCACCCAGTCGTCGCCAGGACGTGTGCAGCTTGAGCACTGCCGACTCCAGGGACTGAGCCTGACCGACTGCATCAGCCAGCAATCCGAGCGCATCCAGCCTCTGGGCTTCCTGCATGGCCTTCTCCAGATCAAGCTCACCCTGCTGAAAGGCACGGACGGCGACACTGGATTCTGTCGCCTTGGTGATCCAGCGCGCGGTGTGGGTCACATCCTTGATGCGGTCAAGCTCGGGCTCATCGCGCAGCACCTTGCGCAAATCATCCTGCTGTGGCTCCGGCAGCTTGGCCAGCTCACGCACCAGCGGCGCAACCACTTTGGGGGGCAGCAGATTCTCCTGGGTGCGTTGCCGAATTTCCTCTGGCAGCAGAGGACTGGTGGCCGCCATGAACTCGTCCGTGAGCCGTCGAACCTGCTTGCGGGTGATCTCCTGCCCTTCATTGGCAGCTTCAGAGATCATCAGCTGCACCTCCGGAGCCGCCTGTGCGGTTTCCATGAAGGCGCGCTTGGAGAACTGATTGACGCTGGTCTCCTCGAGCACCCCCTCACCCAGCATCTCCTGCGCCGACTCCGCAAGCTGGATCAAGCCGTAGGCCCGGGTTTTGCTGATCTCCCGCTCCCTGAGCCACTGCAGGAATCCGGCGCCACGTCCTTCTCCACCCCTCTTTTCGCGGTCACGAACGGCCTTGAGGATCTTTCCACGCCAAATTTCGGTCTGCAGATCGAACTTGTCACAGACAGCCCAGGCCTGTTCCAAGCGAGCCAGAAACTCCATCGTGCTGATGTCGTCCTGATCAGGATCTGGCAAATCCAGCTCCAGAACTGGAGTTTCCATGTTCGTTGGCAGCAAGGCAGGCAGCAGTCCAGAGGCTGGATGCTGGCATGGCGCAGGGCTGGCAAAGAGCTGATCAGGGCGACATTGTGTGACGCAACAGCACTCCAGGGAAAGACCTAGAGATACGCTAAATGTGCTTTTAGTTGCTACGAAGCGATGGCGATCTCCCGCGGTGACATGGTGCGGATCAAGCGCCCTGAGTCCTTCTGGTTCAACGATGTGGGCAAGGTCGCCTCAATCGACACGTCCGGCATCCGTTACCCGGTCGTAGTCAGGTTCGAACAGGTCAACTACAACGGCCTACAGGGTTCGGACGGTGGCATCAACACCAACAACTTCGCGCTCGACGAACTCGAACCGGCCTAACTCTCTTGCCGGAACTTCCGGAAGTTGAGACGGTTCGTCGGGGACTGGCGAATCGTCTTCAATCGTTTGTCATTCAAGAGGCCGAAATCCTCCGTGAGAGAGCTGTGGCAAGCCCTGGGGGCGCGACAGCTTTTTGCCGTGGTCTTGTAGGCCAGACCGTTGGCGAGTGGCGGCGACGCGGCAAATATTTGATTGCCCAGCTCTTGGATCCCAGCACTGGCGAGCCCAGTGGCAGCTGGGGAGTGCATCTGCGCATGACCGGCCAGTTCCAGTGGCACGAAGAACCCACAGAACCTTGCCAGCACACAAGGGCGCGCTTCTGGAATGCCATGGAGCAGGAGCTGCGTTTCGTCGACGTACGTAGCTTTGGAGAGATGTGGTGGGTTCCGCAAGGAACAGCCACCGAATCCGTCATCACCGGATTGAAGCGACTAGGACCCGAACCCTTCAGCGAAGAATTCAATGCCTGTTATTTGCAAAAGAAGCTGAAAGGATCAACACGCTCGATCAAGGCAGCCCTGCTGGACCAATCACTGGTGGCAGGCGCAGGCAATATCTATGCCGACGAAAGCTTGTTTGCAGCGGGCATTGCACCCCAAACGCCAGCAGGCAGGCTCAACCGCAAACAACTGGAACACGTGTGCGACAGCCTTGTGCATGTGCTCGAGATCAGCATCGGCGTTGGTGGCACAACATTCAGCGATTTCCGAGACCTTGAAGGCGTCAACGGCAATTACGGAGGACAAGCCGCGGTGTATCGACGCACCGGGCAACCGTGTTTGAACTGTGGCACTGCCATTGATCGGGTGAAACTTGCCGGCCGTAGCACCCATTGGTGCCCCACCTGCCAATCCTGAATCTCGGGTGCGATAGGACGGAGAAGCATGGAACGCGGGAGGCGCGAAAGCGTTGATTCAGGCTGCTGAAGAACTCTCAGCCACGATGAAACTGCTGCATCGCCGGGGTTGGTGCGATGGCACTGGAGGCAATTTCAGCGTTGTAGTGGCGCATGAACCTCTGCGATTGTTGATGGCCCCCAGCGGAGTCGACAAGGGTTCAGTCCAACCCGAAGAACTGATCGAAGTGAATAGCAGCGGTGACGTCACCCGAGGAGCAGGCAAAGCGAGTGCAGAAACCCTGCTGCATCTGCGCATCATTGACTATTGCGGAGCCGAGGCCGTGCTGCATACCCACTCCCTATCAGGAACGCTGCTGTCGAAAACGGAGCTGGAGCGAGGCAAGGTGACTCTTGAGGGCTGGGAGATGTTGAAGGGACTGAAGGGAGTCACAACCCATGACACCAGTGTCAACGTACCGATCATTGCCAACAATCAGGATCTACAGGCACTGAGCGAAGCAGCTGCCGAACGATTAAGTGAAGCTCCCCATGGGCTGCTGGTTTCAGGCCATGGCCTCTACGCCTGGGGCGACAACCTGAAAGAAGCTCGTCGTCATACCGAAATCCTCGAATTCCTTTTGGAACTCAGCTGGAGACAATCACTCATGCGGAGCCAACAATGATTCGGGCCATCCTGCTGGATATCGAAGGAACAACCTGCCCCGTCGATTTTGTCAGCCAGACGCTGTTTCCTTTCGCGCAGAAGAATCTGAATGCAGCATTGATGACCAGATCAAGCAATGCTGAGATTGATTCATTAGTGGATGAAGCTATCAATGAATGGCTGGCTGATTCGGATCCAACCAGCAAAACGATGCTGAGCCAAACCACTCAAAAGCCTCCATCCACAAAGGAGGTAGAAGAGTATTTACAGCACCTGATTCAATCAGACAGAAAGTCGACAGCACTCAAGGAATTACAAGGCATAATCTGGAAGCAAGGCTACTTATCAGGCGAGCTGAAATCAACCCTATTCAGCGATGTATGCAAACAACTCGATCACTGGAAACGCAAGGAAATCACGCTTGCCGTGTACTCATCTGGCAGCATTCAGGCCCAGAAACTTCTCTACGCTCATACGAGCGAAGGAGACCTCACGGATCGCTTTGACCACTGGTTTGACACACGCACAGGCCCCAAAGTTGCCCATCAGAGCTACACAATCATTGCGCGAAAACTAGGCGTTCAATCCAACCAAGTGCTGTTTATCAGCGATCACCCAGGCGAATGCGATGCAGCCTGGCAGTCAGGCATGAACACTGTATTCTGCCTGCGCGAAGGCAATCCACATCAAGACCCTGGCGAGCACGCAGTCGTACAACAACTTTGCGATATCGATCTCGAGAAGATCAATGCAGCGCACAACAACCAGCGCTGAATTGAACCTGAAAACAACAAAACGCGCCAGGGCACAAAAAAAGCCACCCCTCAAGGGTGGCTTTCTTCGCATCACATGCG